>JBOFXU010000175.1:0-2503 GCA_051654305.1 Bacteroidales bacterium
TCACTGGCAGTCCACCAGTCTTTGAGATTACCGTCTTTGTCGAATTGACGTCCCTGATCATCGAATCCGTGAGTCATTTCGTGACCAATAACCACACCGATTGCACCATAGTTTACAGCATCATCTGCAGCCAGATTAAAGAACGGAGGCTGAAGGATGGCTGCCGGGAAACAGATTTCGTTCGTTGTTGGGTTGTAGTAAGCGTTCACGGTTTGTGGACTCATGTGCCATTTGGCTTTATCTGCCGGTTTGCCCAGTTGCGATACCATATAGTCCCACTCGAATGCTGTAGCATTCTGAACGTTTGTCCAGTAGCTGCTTACCGAATCAATTTGCAATGCAGTATAGTCTCTCCATTTGTCCGGATAACCAATCTTCACTGTAAATGCTGCCAGCTTTTCCTGAGCTTTCGCCTTCGTAACATCTGACATCCACTCCAGATTATTGATACGTTCACCTAATGCAACTTCAAGATTATCAACGATTTTAAGCATCTTTTCTTTGGCTGCCGGTGGGAAGTATTTCTCTACGTACATTTGCCCAACTGCTTCGGATAGAGCTGAATTGGTTGTCTCAAGAGAACGTTTCCATCTTGGCTGTTGTTCCTGTTTTCCAGACATTTTTCTCTGATAGAAGTCAAAAGAAGCAGTCTCGAAATCATCACTCATATAGTTTGCCGAAACATCAAGAAGAGCAAAAATCAGATTGTCTTTCAGTTGTTTATCCGAAAGAGAGGATACAATTTTACCCATCTCCTGCATAAACGTTACTTGTCCGACACTCAGTTCCTGAGCAGCCGAAAGTCCTGCCGCTGAGAAATAGTCTTTCCAGTTGAATCCTTTAAACTTCGCTTCGAAATCCTTCAGAGACATTTTATTGTAGTTCGCTACCGGATTTCTAAGCTCCTCGCGGGAAGAAGAAATCTTAGCCAATAGAGTCTGCGTGTTGATCACAGATTCAGAAGCCGACGTAGCATCCGCTTCGCTATATCCAGCCAGTGTGAAAAGTTTTGTCACATATTCCACAAAGGCATCACGGATTGCTTTTGTTTGATCGTCATTTTCGATATAGTAATCGCGGTCACCCATGCTGAGTCCACCCTGGTAAAACTGCATCAGGTTCTCGGAGCTGTTCCCCGGATCTACATCTACATACACATAGAAGAATGGGCTAATCCCTTTTTTTGTTAATTCGCCCAATAAGCGACCCAATTGTTGTCTATCTGTAAAGCTATTAATATGTTCGATATCAGATAGGATAGGGGCGTGCCCCTCGTTATTCAGACGAGCGCTATCTAATCCTGCTTTGTACAAATCAGCAATTTTCTGTCCCACAGATCCCTGTGGCTGAGCTGCATTACTAACTTCTTCGATGAGCAAACGAAGTTGTTCTTTGTTATTTTCACGCAATTGATCGAATGTACCGAAACGAGCATATTCGGGTTTCAATGGATTACTCTTCTGCCAGCCACCTGTGGCATAATCGTAAAAATTACTATTTGGAGAAACGGTTGTATCGAGATTTACTAAATCGATACCTGTGTCTTTCTTCTCCTTTTGTTGCGTTGCGCAACTACTTGTAGTCATAACACCAACAATTAAGGGTAAATAAAATAACTTATTCATGTGAAATTGAATATAAATGAAAATCTTGTCAAATGTAATGTATAATTTATGTACTACCATTAGATAATGGTATAATTTTTCGTAGGACATCAATTAATTGATAACCAACGAATCAAACCAATAATATCTCTGAGGAAAGTTAAAAGAATGATTTATCCTCCTAAAGCTACAACCATTCTACAGCCGTATTTGTTTTAAAAAAAGTAAGAGGATAATGAATATTTATTTTTATAGTATCATTTTTCTTTCATAAACGCAGAAAATCGCAATGCAACCTCCTTCCGCATTGTTTTTTCTGCGTTTTTCGTGTAAAATAAAGCCATTTGAAAATTAATCGAGCATTAAATTAAATATCATATTTCTATTGTGATAAAAGTATTTTGTGTATTTGTATAGCTTGTGTTGTGTTATTGATAACACTAATATATATTTTGTGCTTATATAAAATCATATTGATAAATTCCTAATTGCTCAGAATTGCATGAAATATTCTGCCTGAGCCTACGGTCAGAATAGTACAGGGAAATAGCATTAAGAGTTAAGTGGAAATGATGTTTTCATGACATTAAGTCAGGTTCAGTTACATCTCAGGCTTATCAAGGATTTTCATACGTTCAAACGTGAACGTTCATACGTTCGAAAATATATTTTTAAACGTATGAAAATATATTTTCATACGTATCTCCTGTCGCGTTTGAACGTATGAACTTTTGAGAATTTAGTGCGAAAATCCGGGAAGATAGGAATGGGGTAGGAGCAGGAAACGAAAGGGGAAAAATTATGAAAATATATATGAAACGAAAAATAGAGTAGATCGGTCATTCACCGGATGGTAGTATAAAAAAAGCCTCCGCACAAAATTGTGCGGAGGCTTTTGT
>JBOFXU010000176.1:0-6066 GCA_051654305.1 Bacteroidales bacterium
TAGCCAAGTTGGCCGATGAAAATGATATCGTAGAACGCGAACGGAGAATAGATCTCTTTAAGTGGAAATGGTTGAGTGATAATACATTCTTTCATTATTTCTCGGTAGAAGTACTTTTGTCGTACTTGTTTAAATTAGAGATGATACAGCGTTGGCTAATTCTTGATAAACAAACCGGAGAACAGATGTTCCGAAAAATAATTCAGGATCTCAAACAAGAGGTAAAGCTTCCTGATGAATTTAAGAAATAAATATTCCTTCCAAAATAAACGATAATGAGTACTAAAGGAATCGTTAAAGGGATTGTTGCCAACCTCGTGATAGTCGAGGTGGATGGTCCTGTTTCACAAAATGAAATTTGCTATATTATTTTGAACGGTACCCGTTTGATGGCTGAGGTCATCAAGGTGATCGGTAAAAATGCTTATGTGCAGGTTTTCGAAAGTACCCGTGGTCTTCGCGTAGGCGATGAGGTAGAATTTACCGGGCATATGCTTGAGGTAACTCTCGGACCAGGTATGCTATCGAAAAACTATGATGGTCTTCAAAACGACTTAGATAAAATGGAAGGTATTTTCCTGAAACGCGGAGATTATACGTTCCCATTGGATAAGGATAAAGTTTGGGACTATTCACCAATTGCACAGGTGGGTGACGTAGTTAAAGCAGGAGCCTGGTTAGGAGAGGTGGATGAAAACTTCCAGCCTCATAAAATTATGGTTCCGTTCGTATTCGAGGGTGAATACAAAATTAAAGAACTTGCTCCTGCAGGGAAATATACCATTTACGAAACCATTGCTGTTCTAACGAATGAACAGGGTGAGGACGTAAAAGTGAACATGATTCAGAAGTGGCCGGTAAAGCGTCCTGTAACTCTTTACAGAGAGAAACCGCGTCCGTTTAAACTTCTCGAAACAGGTGTAAGAACAATCGATACGGCTAACCCCATAGTAGAAGGGGGTACCGGATTTATTCCAGGTCCTTTCGGTACAGGGAAAACCGTATTGCAGCATGGTATTTCCAAGCAGGCAGAAGCCGATATCGTTATTATCGCAGCTTGTGGTGAGCGTGCCAATGAGGTAGTAGAGGTATTCACTGAATTTCCTCATCTTGACGACCCCCATACTGGTCGTAAACTGATGGAAAGAACAATCATCGTGGCAAATACCTCTAACATGCCGGTAGCAGCTCGTGAGGCATCTGTATATACTGCCATGACTATGGCTGAGTATTATCGTTCGATGGGACTTAAAGTCCTTTTGATGGCGGATTCAACCTCCCGTTGGGCGCAGGCATTGCGTGAGATGTCAAACCGTTTGGAGGAACTTCCGGGTCCGGATGCATTCCCGATGGACTTGTCTGCGATTATTTCGAACTTCTATGGTCGTGCCGGATTCGTTTATCTCAACAATGGATCGACAGGCTCTATCACATTTATCGGTACGGTATCTCCTGCAGGTGGTAACCTGAAAGAACCCGTAACTGAGAATACAAAAAAAGTAGCTCGTTGTTTCTATGCTCTGGAGCAGGACCGTGCGGATAAAAAACGTTATCCGGCGATCAATCCGATCGACAGTTACTCGAAATACCTTGAATATCCTGAGTTTGAAGATTACATCAAAGATTTGATTGCTCCAGACTGGATTGAGAAGGTAAACGAAATGAAGAACCGTCTGCTTAGAGGAAAAGAGATTGCCGAACAAATTAACATCCTCGGGGATGATGGTGTGCCATTGGAGTATCACGTAGTGTTCTGGAAGTCCGAACTGATCGACTTTGTTATTCTTCAACAGGATGCCTTTGATTCGATTGACTCAGTTTGTCCGATCGAACGTCAGAAATATATGCTCGACTTTATTATTGATGTTTGTCGTACCGACTTCCAGTTTTCGGGATTCCTTGAAGTAATGGATTATTTCAAGAAAATGATCAACTTGTTCAAACAGATGAATTACTCAGAATATAAAAGCGAGAGCTTCTATGAGTTTGAGGGCGAGTTGAAAAAATTAATCGCAGAAAGGGTTTAAACATGGCAGCAAAAGCATTTCAAAAAATATTTACACAGATTACACAGATCACAAAGGCTACGTGTACGCTAAAAGCTACTGGGGTAGGTAACGATGAGTTAGCTACCGTGGATGGTCGTTTGGCGCAGGTCGTGAAGATGGCCGGTGACGAAGTTACGCTTCAGGTATTTATGGGTACCGAGGGTATTCCGACCAATGCTGAAGTGATCTTTTTAGGAAAAGCTCCTTCACTGAAAGTGAGTGATCAGCTGGCGGGGCGTTTCTTCAATGCCTATGGAGATCCGATTGATGGAGGTCCTGTGGTAGAAGGAGAGGAGAGAGAGATTGGTGGTCCTTCGGTTAATCCGGTACGTCGTAAACAGCCATCTGAGCTTATTGCGACAGGTATTGCAGGTATTGACTTAAATAATACGCTCGTATCAGGACAAAAAATTCCATTCTTTGCCGATCCCGATCAGCCTTTCAACCAAGTAATGGCTATGGTGGCGCTTCGTGCGAAAACCGATAAAATTATTCTTGGTGCGATGGGTATGACCAATGATGACTACCTATACTTCAAGAACGTATTTAGCAATGCGGGAGTATTAGATCGTATCATCAGTTTTATTAATACGACAGAGAACCCGTCGGTGGAGCGTTTGCTTATCCCCGATATGGCGTTAACCACTGCTGAGTATTTTGCTGTTGAGAAAAACGAAAAAGTACTGGTGTTGCTGACCGATATGACTTCGTATGCCGAAGCTCTTTCAATCGTGTCTAACCGTATGGATCAGATTCCGTCGAAAGACTCGATGCCAGGTTCGCTGTATTCAGATTTGGCGAAGATCTATGAAAAAGCAGTTCAGTTCCCTGAAGGAGGATCAATCACTATTATTGCAGTAACTTCACTTTCAGGTGGCGATATCACGAATGCCGTTCCGGATAATACGGGGTACATCACCGAAGGTCAGCTGTTCTTACGTAAGGATAGTGACGTTGGTAAAGTAATTGTCGATCCGTTCCGTTCGTTGTCTCGTCTGAAACAGCTTGTTATCGGAAAGAAAACCAGAGATGACCATCCTCAGGTAATGAATGCAGCTGTTCGTCTGTTCTCAGATGCGGCAAATGCTAAAACAAAAATGGAGAATGGATTTGACCTGACAAACTACGATGAACGTACAATGTCATTTGCCAAAGACTATTCAAATGAACTTCTGGCTATCGACGTTAATATTGGTATCACCGAGATGTTGGATGTAGCTTGGGGATTGTTCTCTGAGCACTTCACTCCTGAAGAGGTGAATATTAAGAAAGAGTTGGTAGACAAGTATTGGAAGAAATAATCCGGTAAAGTTATGGCAATCAAATTTCAGTATAATAAAACATCGCTTCAGTCTCTTGAAAAGCAACTGAAAATGCGAGTTAAAGCTCTTCCGACGATCAAAAGTAAGGAGAGTGCACTACGCATGGAAGTGAAGAAGTCGAAGGATGAAGTGAATGAGTTGGAACAGAAACTCGAGCAACAAATTAAGAGCTACGAGAACATGTTTGCTTTATGGAATGAATTTGATGCCTCTCTTGTCACAATCAAAGAAGTAAACCTGGGCATCAAGAAGATTGCCGGCGTGCGTATTCCTCTGCTTGAGGATATTACGTTTGAGGTTAAACCGTTTAGTCTGTTTAACAAGCCGAAGTGGTTTCTTGATGGTATTGCACTCTTGCAGGATTTATCCAAAACAGGTATTGAGCGCGACTTTTATGAGTTAAAGCTTGGACTTTTGGATCATGCCCGCAAGAAAACAACACAAAAGGTAAACTTATTCGAGAAAGTTCAAATTCCAGGATATCAGGATGCGATTCGAAAAATCAAACGTTTTATGGAGGACGAAGAGAATCTTTCTAAGTCTTCTCAGAAAATTTTGAAATCGCGTCAGGAAAAAATGAAACAGGAGGGCGACGCATGGTAGTAGAAATGAAAAAAGTAAGCTTCCTTATTTATCACAAAGAGTATCTGGATGTCTTGAATGCTATTCGGGACTTAGGTGTACTTCATGTGATAGAAAAGCAGCAAGGTGCTATCAACGACCCCGATCTGGAGGATTTAATGCTGGAAGCGAATAAAACAAAAGAGGCAATTAAAGTTCTTACACATTATAGAGATAAGGAAGTCCCTGAGAAATCAAAACTGAAATTTAATTTCGATCTGGCAACTTCACTTGCCAGCTTAGATGAATTGGGCAACAGTCGCGATAAACTCAATCAGCAGAAGCAGTTGCTTTTGAAAGAGCAGGACCAGTTGTCTGTCTGGGGGAATTTCAAACCCGAGTCGTTGCAACGACTTCGCGATATTGGATACCATATCGATTTCTTTACCTGTTCGGCCAAGAACTTTTCTGAGAAATGGGTTGAAGACTATAATGCAACAATAATTACCAATGTTGGTTCTACATACTATTTCATCACGATCTCCAAAGAGATTGTCGAAATAGATGCAGAGCGGGTGAAACTTCCTGAAATGTCTCTTGAAGAAGCGACAACATCGGTAAGAAACATCGATAAGGGACTGAAAGAAATTGAAGATCAGCTCAAAAGTATTGCGAACAGAGAATTGCCTTCTTTTGAAAAGGCCCTTGCAAAACTGAGTGGTGAGATCGAATTTTCTAAAGTTGTGCTCGATACCAGAGCAGTGGCGGACCAGAAGTTGATGCTTCTCGAAGGATGGGTGCCGGCAGACAAGAAGGATTCTCTTGAGAATTACTTCAAAGATCAGTCCATCTATTTTGAGATTTCGGATAAACAGAAAGGGGATGTACCTCCTGTGTTATTGAAAAACTCCCGTTTTGCACGACTTTTCGAACCGATTACAAAAATATTCTCGTTGCCAGGCTACGATGAACTCGATCTTACGCCTTACCTTGCTCCGTTCTTTATTCTGTTTTTTGGGTTTTGTACCGGAGATGCAGGTTACGGGCTTTTGATCATCTTGTTTTGTACATTCGCAAAAAAGAAACTTGCAGCCTATAAAGATTATCTGTCTCTTGGACAGTTGCTTGGGTCGGGAGCTATTCTTTTTGGTGTATTGTCCGGAACATTCTTCGGAATTGAGCTTGCAAAAGTAGATGCCTTGGCACGGTTCAGAGATTACTTCCTGTCGATGGATAACCTAATGAGTTTGTCGATTGTACTTGGAGGGATACAGGTGATTTTTGGTATGGCGCTTAATGCAGCGAATCTGGCGAAACAAAAAGGATTTAAATATGGGGTTTCCCGTATTGGATGGATTTTCATTCTGCTTTCTCTTTTAGTTCTTGTCGGATTGCCACAACTTCAGATAGCCGTTCCATATTTTGCCCAGTTAGTGGCAATGGGAACGCTTTCGGTAGGAGCAGCAGCAGCATTCCTCTACAACTCTCCGGGTAAAAATATTTTTTACAACTTTGGAGGGGGATTATGGGATACATACAATATGGCAACGGGTATCCTGGGAGATTTACTCTCTTACATTCGTCTTTTTGCTCTTGGCTTGACCGGGGGGATTTTGGGGAATGTATTCAATCAGCTTTCGGTTGATATGAGCCCGGATATTCCGGTGGTCGGATGGATCATCACTATTTTTATTCTGTTATTGGGACATACAATTGCATTTGGACTAACTATTCTGGGTGCATTTATTCACCCGTTACGTTTGACATTCGTTGAATTTTATAAAAATGCCGGTTTTGAAGGGGGAGGTAAAGCTTACAAACCTTTCAAACGGGTAAAATGAAAGATAGAAAAATAATAAAATACTAAAAAACAAAAAATTATGGAACCTATTTTATTAGCTTATTTAGGAATCGCCTTGATGGTAGGTATTACAGGTGTGGGAAGTTGTTTAGGGGTGTCGATTGCAGGTAATGCCGCTATCGGAGCAATGAAAAAGAATCCTGATGCTTCAGGTTCATACATTGCCCTTTGTGCGCTTCCGAGTTCTCAGGGTCTTTATGGTTTCGTAGGATATTTCATGATGAAATCATTTTTAGTTCCTGAAATAACATTCGGACAGGCTGCGGCTATCCTT
>JBOFXU010000177.1:0-2870 GCA_051654305.1 Bacteroidales bacterium
CAGATTATCACTGAACTATCCCCCGACAACTGGGTTTACCCAGGAAAAAAAAGCTATGTGATCACTCACCGTAAGTTGCATTCAGCCAACGAGGAAATAATCTTCACCGATGAAGACTTTGCTTCGTTGATCCAACGTCTGAAGCAGGAGCCAGGAAAAGATATCTGGATTTGCGGAGGAGCCTCAATCATCCATCAGCTTGTAGAGCTTGACCTGATCGATTACTATACACTTACGGTTGTCCCGACAATCTTAGGGAGTGGAACAGCTTTGTTCAGCGCACACAGCAAAGAAGTTAAACTTCAAACCATTGCAACACAGCGTTACAATGGTTTTATCGAAACAACTTATAAGCGCAGAGAACACGTTTAAGACCTAACATAATTCGAAATACATATGGAAGATTTGATCCACGGACGGTGTGGCTGGTGTGGTACCGACGAGCTTTATGTAAGCTATCCTTCTCTCAAAAATCTGCTCAACCGCTCTTGATACGACCGCTTGTACATTCGCTTTGTTCTATCGTCCAGGAATGAATTATCGATCAGCTGATCTATTAGCGGATTATGAGTTGAGAACATCTTAATAATTGCGTCACGTTTCTTTGGCAATACTCCAATACGATTAGCAAACGTGATAAAGTCGTCCTTACAAGGGTGACCACTGTTACTGTATATTTCAGAATGCTCAATTTGGGGCATCAAACCATTTTGCAAAGCAAAATCCTCGTCCTGCACATGAATGGAAGTATTCATCAAATCATAAGCAGGAGACAGCAAATAGTCGCCATTAGCAGACTGTTGCAACGAAAAATTCTTAAGGTGAGCATCGCCATTGGCAAATAAATAGTTAAACACAATCAAAGTAAACAGGTGGCTCATCTCAACTCGCCACGCAGATACATTCGCTTTCAATAGTGCCGCTACATCTTCGTAACTCCCGGTATATTTATAATCTTTTCCGTGCGTATCACTAGTCTTTTGTGCCAAAGATGAAAAATCCTCCTGTTTGATTTTGTTTCCATAGACATCAAAATCAAAACGCTTAGTGATGTAAGCCGCTTCACCATTAGCAAAAAATACAATTGCATTTTCCGCAACTTTCATTTTAAACACTTGTTTAGCTATCTGCATCGTTAAATGCTCGTTTGCAGGTATGAAGTTTCTAAAACGAAGGTTTTTATAACCTGGTGCAGGCTTGATAATATAGCGTCCCCGTTCACCCTGTGGTGTAAGGACGATTTGCCCATTTTGCACCACAGCGGAAAGTTTCTCCTGCACTCCCGATACAGATATTTGATTGATCCTCTCAGCAAGGTCAATGCTATCAGCATCGTAATCAAAGCCTAAAACAGGACTTACTCCCTTGCCGTCAAAAAGTTTTTTGAGACAAGATGGACTATATGTATCATATCCCGGAGTTAAGTTGCCGGGACAAACTTCTATCTTTTTCATATCTTTTTCACTATTATAGCTCCGATGGTGTCGGTGTGTGCCGTTGCTAACAACAATCCGAACGCATCGTTTTCGTCAATTTTAAGCGTTTGACACTGGATAGCTTTGTTCGTCCCTTCGGAAAGCATATTAAAAAAGAATGGAAAAAGTGTATCTGAAGAAAACTCTCTCTGACTTTTTGGAAAAGAAAGACTTATGGCGGTCTGTTTTTCGTCAATCAAAAAAGAGTCATCATAACAGAATATATATTTCCCACTATCGGTTTCAGTTAGTATACCAGCCAAAACACCATTGCTAAATACTTGAGCCTGTCTCATCTATTTACCTCTTTTACCTTTAATATTAATTCCAAACCAAGAACTTCCGCTATTTTAGTAAGCGTACTCACAGACGGATTACCTTTGCCAACCTCAATACTTTTGATAATCCGCAAACTTAATCCCGAATAGTCAGCTAAATCTTGTTGAGTTAAGCCTAACAAGGAGCGACGTTCCCGTATAATTGAATAAAACTCCATAGTGCATTATTTTACCTCTTTAGTGCAAAACTAATGCCTTTTTCTCTATAAATAAGCAAAAAGTGCAATTTATTTCACTCACAGCATTTACGATAAGACTTTAAAGGCGAGGGATTATTATTCCAAAAACAATCCTATCTTTACCCCAAAACAAAAAACAATCAAAGGACTAATACTCAATATGGAAGATTTGATCAACGGACGGTGTGGCTGGTGTGGTACCGACGAGCTTTATGTAAGCTATCACGACAATGAATGGGGTAAACCCGTTATGGAAGATAAGATCCTGTTTGAATTTCTTGTTCTCGAAAGCGCACAGGCTGGTCTGAGCTGGATTACGGTGCTTCGCAAGCGCGAAGGGTATCGCGAGGCTTTTTGTGGTTTTGACGCTTCGGCTGTTGCACAAATGCCGGAAGATGAAGTGGAACGGTTGATGCTTTTTGATGGTATTGTAAAGAACCGGTTGAAGATTAAATCTACCATCTCTAACGCCCGGCTTTTTCTGGATATTCAGAAAGAGTACGGAAGTTTCTACAACTATACGCTTTCCTTTTTGCCAGACCGAAAGCGGATCGTCAATAAGTTCAACGCTTTGAACGAAGTTCCTGCGTCTTCCCCTGTATCGGATGCAATGAGTAAGGATATGAAGAAGCGGGGATTCAAATTCTTTGGTTCAACCATCTGCTATGCCTTTCTCCAGGCTACCGGATTTATCAATGACCACCTGATTGGCTGCAAATGCGTTGACGAATGATCATCTCTCTGCATTTTGCGCTTTTATTTGTCACCATTTGCAACACCCTCTATTTAAAAACAATAAGTGTGACGAATGGGTTATTGATTCGTCACCATTCGTCACACCATTCGTCACACAAAACAATACACCTATATAACTACAT
>JBOFXU010000178.1:0-2661 GCA_051654305.1 Bacteroidales bacterium
GTCTCTTAATCCGTATTTGCTGGTGTAGGTATAGTCGGCATGAGAAGGACGATAGAGGTCCTTGATATTGTCGTAGTCAGACGAGTGCTGATTTTCGTTACGCACAATAAATCCGATGGATGCTCCGGTAGAGCGACCCTCGAATATGCCGGAGAGAATTTCAACTTTATCTCCCTCTTTTCGTGGAGTGGTAAGATCGGACTGGCCCGGTTTGCGGCGGTCAAGCTCTGCCTGAATAAAATCCAGATCAATCTCGACTCCTGCCGGCATGCCATCAATTACCCCTCCTAATGCAGCGCCATGAGACTCACCGAAGGAGCTCAGGCGAAAGATATTTCCAAATGTGTTTCCCATAGTTCGGTCATTTAATAAAAAGCCTGGTCAGAAGCGCTGTGATAAACGATTGTAAATCGACAGGCATGCCCACGCATCCAGTGCGGCATACTTCTTTTGAGCATCGGTGAGAACGTCTGCTGCCCAGTTGGTTAAACGTTGTTTCTTAGAGATCTTTTGCTGAAAAAGAATAGCGAAGATTTTCTGTAAACTGTTATCTGCAATGCCAAAAGGTTTAACGAATGTCTGTAATTCTACAAAGCCTTTGGGTGCGATTCCACACAGTCGGTTGAGCTGGGCGAAGTCATCTTTGAGCGACAATCCGATTTTCAGGACATGATCGCTCACCAATAAGCGTGCCAATGAATCAGGCATTCCTATCATATTCAGACGGAACAGAAAGCATGTATCGGCCGTTGAAAGTTGTAGTAGTGCCACTTTATTGACAACTCCTTTTTTGAAGGCCGGTTTGGTTTCGGTATCAAACCCCAGCACTTTGAAAGTTGAGAGGTAATTTACCGCTTTTTCTGCCTCTTCCACAGTTTGTATGGTGACCATACGCCCTTGATATTCAATCACCGGAAGTTCGGCAATTTCTTCTTTTGTAATTTTTATTAACCCTTCTGTATCCACGTTTAGAATATTTCTTCGTCTATATTTTCGTTATCACTTGCATAGCCAAACAGCGAGTTTTCATCTTTTTCAGGGATAAAGTCTTCGTCGTTTTCCTCGTCATCGCCGTTGGTTTCGATCTCCTTCAACACGTGGTGAAGTGCCCCCATAGCATTGGTCAGTTTCTGCCCCCAGTAGTCATAGAAGCTTGTTCGGCAAAGATCAAGCGCTACACGCATAGACTCTTCCTGACGAGTACTGTAAGCAAATGCAAGATTTTTAATATCCTGATAAATATCAGCCAAATCTTCGGAGATAAATGCGGCTATAGGCATATCGCTATAGGCCATATCGGGGTGGAAGGTTTCCAGATAGTCATCCTGGCTTTCCATCACGGCAGCAATCTGTGCACGCACCATCTCGTATTCAGCTTCCGACACAAACTGTTCAGGGAAGCCTTCGAAATCTTCGTCATTGTCTTTGCTCAGCAATGTAGCCTTGAGGTAAAGCAATGGAAGGACCACCACTGATTTTCTTACGAACTCTGCACGTGAACAATCTCTGGCATTCTCCATCAAAGAACAGAATTCGACCCCTACGGTTACAAATTCTATACTGTTTTTGTCGTATATAATATTCTCCATATTTATCACTCTTAATCTGGTGCAAAGATAAGGTAAATGGTTTATCCTACAATGCAAGCGATTGTTTATCTTAGCTGAATCGGGTACAACGAGAGAGCTAATGGCAAATTGTTGCCATAAAATCTGTCAAAAGTGCAAAAAAAAGAGAGAGACGCAGTAAAACTGACATCTCTCTCTTATGTTGTTGAAAAGTTTATTAAGCTCCTTTTGTAGCTACACCTTTGTTGATTTTCTTCACCAATCCCTGAAGAACTGCACCTGGTCCTACTTCTGTAAATTCAGCAGCACCATCAGCAATCATGTTCGTTACAGACTGAGTCCAGCGTACCGGAGCTGTAAGCTGTGCGATCAGATTTGCTTTGATTACTTCAGGATCTTTCGATGGCTGAGCGTTTACGTTTTGGTAAACCGGACAGATCGGCTCATTCACGGTTACGTTAGCAATTGCTTGTGCCAACTCTTCGCGTGCAGGCTCCATCAATGGAGAATGGAAAGCCCCTCCTACTTTAAGTTTAAGTGCACGTTTTGCACCTGCTGCAAGAAGCAATTCGCATGCTTTATCGATTCCTGCTTCAGAACCTGAGATTACAAGCTGACCCGGACAGTTGTAGTTTGCACATACTACAATCTCACCTTCGATAGAAGCACATACCTCTTCTACTTTCTCGTCAGCCAGATTAAGTACAGCTGCCATGGTTGAAGGTGCTGCCTCACATGCTTTCTGCATTGCCAAAGCGCGGGCAGAAACCAGACGAAGACCGTCTTCGAATGAAAGAGCTCCTGCAGCAACTAAAGCTGAGAATTCTCCTAAAGAGTGACCTGCAACCATTTCAGGGTTGAAGTCTTCGCCCAAGGTTTTTGCTAATATAACTGAGTGAAGGAAGATCGCAGGTTGTGTTACCTTTGTTTGACGAAGATCTTCGTCTGTTCCTTCGAACATTAAGTCTGTGATTCTGAATCCTAAGATCTCATTTGCTTTTTCAAACATTTCTTTCGCTAACGAAGAGTTATCGTAAAGATCTTTCCCCATTCCTACGAATTGTGCTCCTTGTCCCGGAAATACGTAAGCTTT
>JBOFXU010000179.1:0-3575 GCA_051654305.1 Bacteroidales bacterium
GCTCGCTTTCTGGAGGTATTTATCTCTAAATTTATGAATATGCTAAGTAATCATCGTAAATAGGCAGGTGTCTTGCTGGCTGTTACGCGCATTCTACCGTGAAATACGTTTGATTTTAGATGATCGAGATAAAAATAAATTTGGGTTGTTTTAAAGCATCAGTCAAATCGGATAGATTTGACTAATGCTAAAAGTGGCAGACCATCTAAATACTTATTTCTGCACAAGTTTTAGAATTGACTCGTTTTTGTTGTTTGTATTTATTTGCGAGTTACGACCTGGCTGTTCCCCTGAACGCTGATCGCTCTGATTTCTAAGTTTTCATAAGCCTGCAACAAGGCAAATTGCTTACGATGTGTAACCATTTTAAGGACAGATCCGCTATAAACTTCAAACACTGAAACTCCAGAGCTTCCGCTGATAGAAACGTTGTTTCCTGACAGAGTATATGATCCGGCAGTCAGTGAAGCATTTGATACGAAATCGTTAATAGCTTCATCATGCATGTACTGAAGTTTACGTGATGGCTTAGGATAATTTTTAGAAGCGATATAGTCTTTTGCATCTTTAATCATCTCTTCAGTCACTATAAATCTTGTTTTGCCGTAGTCGTCAATCTCAAAATCACATGGACGAAGGAAGCCCCAGTCTGTGAAAAATTCAGTCAAATCTTCTTGCATAGCATCGCAGGTCCATTTTACGAACTGCATCATATTAGCCCCATCTGAGGATAGATTCGGGTTCATGCGTACGCGTTCATGTAAATCGGCATACAGATCTGTATATTTTTTGACATGAACTGAGTATAATTGCAATTGCCAGAATGGAATCAGTTTACAGAATACATCACCCTCTGAGTTATGAGGTTGTTTGTTTGCAATGATGTTTGTAAATCCAGCTTGGTATCTGTTGCCATGTACACCTCCGATATCTTCGCTTTGCAGACGAGTTTCATTTCCAAAATAAGTCTGACAAACCAATGAATGAATGTTATTTGTCACCTCAGTTGTTCCAGCCCATTTTAAACCAGGACGAGTTTGATTACAGTGTCCGACTTCATGAGCAGGTCCCCAGATATTTCCACCTTTAAGATTACCAGCACTACAAAGTGCACTCAAAGTGTTGTCATGGTAAGCTGTACGGTAAGAAGTTGCGTACATGTGGGCATCTCCATAGACAACGTGAAAATACATGCGGTTATCAAATTGTTTATCGTATTTCAAAAGACCCATAAATTTCTGTTGCGTCAATACGATATCATCATATGCCTCAATCAACTCCTTGATATTTGGAGAAGCCTTAAAGCGATTCACCGGATAAGTTAAGTGCGCATACGTACCTAAAACATCAAAATAAGGATGTTCTGCTTTATAAAGCATATCTGCACACTCTTGTGGTGTATGTTTCAACGGATCATAGTATCCCTGAACTTTTCCTGTGGCAAAGTGAACCTGGATAGCTGGTCTCGACTTGTCGTTGTCGAAGTATTTGATGTATCCTAATCCACCTTGACTGATACGGAGTTTATTCATCCCCTGGCTTAGTGGGTAGTTCTGGCCACCATATCCTTGAGCCAGATCCTGGACTTGCAGACTTAGCTTTCCTCCGTTAGTTTCTCCTACAAAGACAACAATCTCTTCGTTTGTTTTGAAGAACATTCCAGTAGGATTGTCTAAAAGACTATAAGGGCTGGTTTTGTTTATTGCCGCCATGTAGTCAGGGTGTCTGTAAGGCTTAAATGAAGCAATACGGAACTTAGTGTCGTATTTTCCATCCAGCATGTACTGAGCCATATTTCTGAAGAATGGATTCGCAATGGCATCAACTTCTTTTTGTGTAATCGAAGGTTTTAGTGCAGAGCATAATTCGTCTTCAAAAACTGTAGAAGGATCAAATGATTCCGGATTCTTTCTGTAAAATTCCATTTCTGCACAAGTAGCAAATCCTTGTCTGTCTCCCGCTCCTGATCGTACTATGAATTTTACTTTAACAGGATTGATTACTTGTTGGTCAAAATATACTTTAGAAGCTGTACCAACACCTTCAAAGTCATAATCTTTTACTTTTTGATAGGTGCTGTTCTCTTTCGTTGTAGCCCAGATCTCTACTTGTTTAAAGTTTCCGTTACCACCAGATGTCCGTGGGTAATAAATCAGATAATCCATGGATGGAGTTTCTTCCAGCTCATATTCAATAGTGATCGGGAAGTAGTTTGGTGCACTGTTATCCCATGATGAGTGGTAGATAGTTCCTTTGTCGCCATCAAATGATTTTTCGATTTCACCTCCGGGTTGAAATGACGATGTAGTTCCCTTCTCTATTTTAATTTTCAAGTCACCCGGGATTGAAGAAACATCACCACCTTCGTACACGCCTTGTCCTTTTTGCATCACAAGGGCAATCGCTTCAGCTTTACCACCGGCATGTTTAAATTTGATTGTTCCGCTACGAATTCCTTCACCAGAGTTTTTGGTGATGATGAATTGATGCTTAAATTCTTCCATCCCCTGGTTTTTTGTTTTTGTTTTTATCTCCTGAATCCATTCCGAATCGATAATAATATCGTATTCGCAATTGCTTAGAAGCTCAATCTCCAGTGTGTCTGTTTTGTATTCCGAATTGAATACATTACTTGAAAGTACGATGGCCGGATCAATCCCCAATTGATTAACTGTAATGATTTTCTCTAATCCACCACCATATAACTTTAACTCTGTAGAACGAGCTTCTTTATTTTCATTTACCGGAACGTCAATTTCAAGTGTATAGCCTTTGTCTACCGGCTTTAATGAAGTGTTGCACCAGCTTGCTCCATTGTTTGAATGTTGATACTTTACGTCAGCAATATTACTGACTACCTGAATACTTTTTTTCTCACCTGCCTGCTTAATATTAATTGTATTTGCAGTCACTTCTAATACAGCTGATTCTACTTTCTCGTCCGAACAACTTATCCCTATACAGGTGAAAAGTATCATCAGCGCCACGCTTAGTTGTTTGTACATATATTATTAGTTTATGATATTAGAACCCTTGGAATGAAAAAAAAGGTTCTCCTTATTGCAAAGAGAACCTTTTATTTATTCAACAACCCTCAAAATTAATCTTTCTCAGGATCTCTGATTTCTACTTGTATGCTAAAAGCCTTAAATTCTGACAAAGCAAAGAAAGCTTTATCTCCTTTTCGTTTCGTAGGAATGAACCGAAGGTGTCGGTATGCACCTGGAAACATAAGAACGGGACTTTTATATACTGCAGAAGCACCTTCTGGCATACCGCTGCTAATTGTAGCAACTTTTACCCAGTTAGTTTTATCATTACTACCATAGAAATCTACAGCAAGCGGCATGTTGTTACCATTACTTCTGTTTGCAGTTTCATACTGGAAAGCTGAGAGTGGTTCTCCTAAATCAAACTGTAGATAGTGATCACCTGGAATGGCAACACTCCATGCAGAGTGGAAAAACGTAGCAGTATTTCCATCGAACAGATTCGCAAGAGGACCTTCAGATGGTTCCTGAGCATTCGTGGTTACGTTTGCTGTGCTCAAAGCGATTTGGTTCGTATGGTAAAGG
>JBOFXU010000180.1:0-13748 GCA_051654305.1 Bacteroidales bacterium
TGTTATAACCAAGATCGAAAGATATTTAGGTGGTTATAGTGTTGGGGTTCCACCTCTTTCCATTCCGAACAGAGAAGTTAAGCCCAACAACGCCGATGGTACTGCGCACAAGTGGGAGAGTAGGTTGCCGCCGTCTTTAGAAAGCCCTTCAGCTAAATAGCTGAGGGGCTTTTGTCGTTTATAGAGATGTGTTCTCTTTGTGCTTTAATTTCATAGTGTAGGGCTAATGTAGGTATATCATTCAGATTATAGAGATACAAACTTATTCAAGAAAATCAGGTCTGATATGTGGATAAACTAGTATAATAACAATACGATATGTTTTTTTGAGCTGGAATGACTTCTATGGATTTCAGATCAAAAAATGAGCTTTAGAAAGCAGTAGTACTCCATCTTATATATGAGTTTAATGTTAAAGTTCAATTAAATAAGATGTTTCAATGAATATATATCCACTATATATTTATTTATACATTCAATAGAACCTCAAAATATTGTATTATGATTATATAATATTAAAAAGGACCATATTGATGTCTTTTTTTATAATTTAGCAGACCGATTTTTGCTGTTCAATTGTTTATACATAGACGGCTTCTTAATCGTCAAGAGTTAATTTAGTTTTTAACCATCATTGTAAAGATAAGAAATGAGAAAATGGTGTATTGAAGATTCAGCAGAACTATACAATATCAAAGGTTGGGGTCTGAAGTATTTTTCAATTAACAAGAAGGGGCACATACAGGTGACTCCTCGTGAGGATGGTGTCCCGGTAGATTTGAAAGATCTAATGGATGAACTTCAGCTGAGAGATGTTGAGGCTCCTGTCCTTTTGCGTTTTCCGGATATCTTGGATAATCGTATAGAGAAAATTTCGAACTGTTTTAAAACAGCTTCTGAAGAGTATGGGTATACAGCTCAGAACTTCATTATCTATCCGATTAAAGTCAATCAAATGCGACAAGTTGTCGAGGAGATTGTCAGCCATGGTAAAAAGTTTAATATTGGTCTGGAAGCGGGTTCTAAGCCTGAATTGCATGCAGTTCTGGCGATTAATACAGACCCGGATTCATTGATCATTTGTAATGGCTATAAAGATTCTGCTTATATTGAGTTGGCTTTACTTGCACAAAAGATGGGTAAAAGAATCTTTTTGGTTGTAGAGAAGCTAAATGAGTTGAAGGATATTATTGCAATTGCAAAACGTCTAAAGATCAAGCCAAATATTGGTATACGGATCAAATTGGCGAGTTCCGGTAGTGGAAAATGGGAAGAATCCGGTGGTGATGTAAGTAAGTTTGGATTAAATTCAAGCGAGCTGTTGGAAGCATTGGATTTACTTGATAAAAAAGATATGCACGAGTGTTTGAAGCTTATTCACTTCCATATCGGAAGTCAAGTAACAAAGATTCGTCGTATCAAGAATGCACTACGTGAGGCATCACAGTTTTATGTGCAGCTTCGCAAGATGAAATTTGATATTGATTTTGTTGATATCGGTGGAGGTCTTGGTGTAGATTATGATGGTACGCGTTCTTCTATCGGAGAGAGTAGTATGGACTATTCTATTCAGGAGTATGTGAATGATTCCATCTATTCATTAGTTGATGCATGTAAAAAGCATGATGTGCCTCAACCAAATATTATTACCGAATCAGGCCGGTCATTGACTGCTCATCACTCCATTTTAGTTTTCCAAGTGCTCGAAACGGCAACTCTACCTTCATGGAATGAAGCGGAGGATTTATCTGATTCAGATCATGAGTTGGTAAAAGAACTGTACTTTTTGTGGGAGAAACTTAATCAGCCACGTTTGATTGAAACATGGCATGATGCTCTTCAGATTCGTGAGGAAGCCTTGAATATGTTCAGTCTTGGATTACTCGATCTTAAAACGAGAGCCCAAATCGAACGCTTGTTCTGGTCTGTTGCAAGAGAAGTACATCAGATAGCATCGGAAATTAAACATTCTCCTGATGAACTGAAATCGATTGCCAAAATGTTGCCGGATAAATATTACTGTAACTTTTCTTTGTTCCAGTCTTTGCCAGATTCATGGGCTATTGATCAGATTTTCCCGATCATGCCTATTACTCGTCTGGATGAGAAACCAGAAAGAACAGCAACCTTACAGGATGTTACTTGTGACTCTGATGGTAAAATTGATAATTTTATATCGACTCGTAACTTCTCTTATCACTTACCAGTTCACACCGTTAAGTCAAGAGAACCATATTATATTGGAGTATTCTTAGTAGGAGCGTATCAAGAAATCCTGGGAGATTTGCATAACCTGTTTGGAGACACAAATGCTGTACATATCAGTGTTTATCCAGACAAGTATGAGATTGATCAGATTATTGATGGAGAAACTATTGCAGACGTACTTGAGTATGTAGAGTATAATCCTAAGAAGATGGTGCGTAAAGTTGAAACATGGGTGACTGCATCAATGAAAGCAGGAATAATCACGGCAGAAGAAGGTCGAGAATTCTTGTCAACTTACCGATCAGGTCTATACGGGTATACATATCTCGAGTAAGAATATCTGAGATTAAAATAAAAAAAGAGGCTGTCTAATTTTTTAGACAGCCTCTTTTTTTATTTCTCCTCTTTTCTATGTAGCTCAAAATCATTTAGCATAACTGTATTTCTTATCAGTTGATACTCCTGTTCAAATTGATCGTGAAAAACATTCTTTCCTAAATTATCATCAATCTGGCTTGTTAACCATAGTTTTACTCCAGGTTTGCTCTTTTTTACATATTCAGATTTCAATTGAATCGTGTATAGGAAAATAAGTCGCTTATTTTTCCCTATCGGCTCAAGATATCTCATCAGATATCTCGGTTTTAGTTTTTCATTGCTTGTCTCGTTTAAATTTTCCAGGCAAATCCTGTTGATAAACTCATCCATCTTTTCACCAAATGGTACGTATTTGTTGATGGGCCAAGTATAGTGATGAGTTTTAGGATCCTTATACAAATAGAGCATACCATTATGGATGAGAGAAATCTTAACCATGGGAAAGATAAGTTCTGACGTTTCATTGAACATCTCAGACCGGGCAATACGTCCCTTAACAGCTCCTGTTTCATTTACAATTGGTATCCATTCTTCCGTCTTAATTTTCTTTCCAATTAAATTGAGACGGATATACTCATAGACATATATGCATCCGAGTGTGTAAAGCGGAAATTGTCTGTATATTATACGATAAAGCAGGTCTATATTCTGTAATGGCGATAATTCAAAAATTATTACGAGAACAAAATGAAAGGAGAAAATACGGAGAAGTATGTTGCTAATCCAGATAAATTCATCAAAACTGCTTTTGAATGCTATGAAGTGCTGTGCTCTCAAAATAGTTTTAAGCAAGCTCATTGTTGCTCTTTTGGTCGAGAGGACACTTAATAACGTGATGATAAATATAAATTCAATTATTGTAGGAACATAGTAAGTGTAATCCGTGAAAGAGGCTGTTTGACTTATAATAAGAAGGCAAATTAACACAAACAAGCAAACAAACACCATGAAGTTGTAGACGAGCTGTTTAAATTGTTTAACAGCTATACCTATCATGATGATGTTTGTAATAAGAGCCAGCGGCATGGCCTGCTTAAAACCTATTATCAAATCCAGTAGAATAAGGATGATAATAGGTATGAAGCCGAATGCAGGGCTAAATAAGTGTTTGTTAAAAATGTTCTTAAATGATTTCATTTTTTGATGTAACTAACCAACCTATTTTATTTAACAAAGTAGCTTAGAATAAGTTTTTAATTTCTGTGGATACTTTGAAAGTTGATTAAAGTTTATTGCGGAAATATAATTACTTTATCAGTTTAAAAGAGAGCTTATCTAAGCTCTCTTTTAAAGAAGTTCATTACACGTGTGTACAAGTGGAAGCGTGCATTTCCTCCAGATATACCATGATCCTTGTTTGTGTATATCTGCATATCAAATTGCTTATCAGCCTCTACCAGAGCAGCAGCATACTCTGTGGAGTTTTGGTAGTGAACATTGTCGTCAGCAGTACCATGGATAAGCAACAATGAACCATTTAAGTTTTTAGCCAGATATACTGGAGAACCGTTATCGTATCCCTCTTTATTTTCTTGAGGAGTTCTCATATATCTTTCCGTATAAATTGTATTATAGTATCGCCAGTCAGTTACAGGAGCAATAGCAACACCCGCTTTTATAACGTCTTTGCTCGTTGACATAGCCATAAGAGTTGTGTAACCTCCGAAGCTCCAACCCCAAATTCCGATATTATCTTTATCAATGTATGATAGTGTACTCAGGTATTTGGCCGCTTCAACCTGATCGCGTGATTCTTTTTGTCCAAGGTTCAGGTATGTCTGTTTCGCAAACTCCTCACCTCTTGCACCCGTTCCTGTTCCATCTACACAAGAAACGATAAAACCATCGTTAGCCAGCGCCTGTTCCCATCCGAAGCTCCATTGGTCTTTTACCTGCTGAGAGAATGGACCGCTGTACTGAACCATTACTACCGGATACTTCTTCTGAGAAGAGAAGTTTACAGGTTTCATCATCCATCCATTTAATTCTGTTCCATCTGAATTTTTGAAAGTAAAGAATTCTTTCTTAGCAAACGGAGCTTGTTGAAGTCTGTTTGTTAGCTCTTTATTATCTTCCAGCGTTCTGAGAGTTTTTCCGCTCCCGTCACAAACAGTAATTACAGGAGGGGTATTTGCTGAAGAGTAATTGTTGATAAAGTACTTCAGTGAAGTCGAGAAGTTTGATCTGTTCCATCCCGATTGAGGCGTTAATTTTGTTGTTTTACCTTTTGCGTCAGTGATGAAAGTCGCACGGCGCATCGGGCTTGCATCGGTTGCTTCATAAATGTAGCTTTTCTTCACCGGATCGTATCCGATAAAGTTAGTCACTTCGTTTCCGCCAGCAGTAATTTTTCTCAATAGAGTACCAACGTGGCTATATGCGTAGAGTTCTCTTTTACCACTTTTTTCTCCCGCAAAAACAATCTGATCCGGATAGAACTTAATCATGTCCAGGTTATCATTATTGATGTAATATTTGCTTTCGTCTTTAATAACCAATCTGCTTATACCAGATGACGGATTAGTGTAGTAGATATTCAGAATATTCTGATGTCTGTTTAGTGTAAATACAGCCAGTTGTTCCGGGTTGTTCGTGAAGCGAATCCGCGGAATGTAACCTTCTGCATCGAGAGGAACATTCATCTTCTTAATATCTCTTGTTTTGATGTTGTAGGTATGTAGAGATACTGTAGCATTATCTTCACCACTTTTCGGGTATTTAAACTTCATGCTACCCGGGTATAGATCATACTGAGAATTTGCAGGTGCTACCCCTTTGTAGATATCAAAAGAAAATTGTTTTACGTTAGTTTCATCAAAACGAATAAACGCAATATGCGAATCGTCTGGAGCCCATTCAAAAGCACGAGAAAAGGAGAACTCTTCTTCGTATACCCAGTCTGGAATACCATTGATGATCTCGTTCATTTTTCCATCCTTGGTTATTGCAGACTCAGTTTCGTAATCCAATTTTACCAGGAATAGATTATTGTCGCGCACAAAAGCAACATTACGTCCATTTGGCGAGAAAGTAGCCTCTTGTTGTTTACCCCCAGTAGAAAGTGCTTTCACTTTGTTTCGTTTGATTTCATAAACAAAGTAGTTCGCTTTGAATGAGTGGCGATAGATCGATTCAACGTCTTTATAAAGAAGTATTTTGCTCTCTTCCGGGCTTAGTTCGTATCCTGAAAACTTTTCAAAATCGCAATCTTTAGCAGTTTTAGCGTTGAATAAAGTATCAACAGCTTTACCTGTGCGATATGAATATTTAATAATCATATTATTTTGATCATTCATGGAGGTGTAATGTTCTCCATCCAATGTCGATCGAAGGTTTTTGATGCCTTTACTCGCAAACTTCTGCGATGTAATTTGCTTTAGGTAAGAATTGTCAGTGTTCTGTGCAAAAAGGGATAAAGCAATAGAACCAAGGCACAATAATGTAACAGATAGTCTTTTTTTCATTATTATTCTCTTTTTATGATTCGCAAATGTACGATGATATCTCATGAAAGACAACATTTTCCCTAACTTTGTAGGGCTCAATAAAAAGCTATTCGAAAGAATCCGAATAGCTATATTTTGTAATTAATAAAGAGTAACAGGATAATTCTATGAAACGATATAAAGATTTTGGATCATTCCTCAAGGAAAAGTTCCCATATAAAGTTCAGAAGATCTCTATTCATGCAGGGTTTACCTGTCCGAACAGAGACGGATCGAAAGGTTTTGGTGGTTGTACTTTCTGCAATAATCAAACATTTAGTCCGGATTACTGCCATACAGAATCAACGATTACCGAACAGATCGATAAGGGGATTGGCTTTTTTGCACATAAACATCCTGAAAAGAGGTACCTTGCCTATTTTCAGGCGTATACCAATACGTACGGAGATATCCAGGACTTAATCCGAAAATATGAAGAGGCACTATCACATCCTTTAGTGGATGGGCTTATCATCGGTACACGTCCGGATTGTATGCCAGACGAATTGCTCGATTATCTTGCCGATTTAAGTAAGAAAACCTTTGTTATGGTAGAATATGGCGTGGAGTCAACTTTAGATAAAACTCTGCTTCGTATCAACCGGGGGCATACTTATCAGGAATCTATTGATACCATCACGAGAACAGCATTGAAAGGGATATATACCGGAGCTCATCTAATTCTCGGATTACCCGGTGAAACACATGAAGATATTCTCGGACACGCCGTTCGTATCTCAAAACTGCCTCTCACAACAATTAAACTTCATCAGTTGCAATTGATTAAAGGGACAAAAATGGCCAGAGAATACACCGAGAATCCGGAAAGCTTTCATCTCTATTCCGTGGACGAATACATCGATCTTGCCATTGACTTTGTTGAATTGCTAAATCCGGATTTTGTCGTAGAACGTTTTGTGTCGCAGTCTCCAAAAGAAATGTTGCTGGCACCGGACTGGGGGTTGAAAAACAATGAATTTACCTATAAATTAGAGCAAAGAATGAAAGAGCGCGATGCATTTCAGGGACGCTATTTGTAAATATGAAAATTATTATTATTATATTTGCATCTAATTTGGAATAACCATAGAAACAAGAAAACAACTTATAGTACGATGGCACAAAGGGTTTTATTCATATCACAAGAGGTAACACCTTATTTACCTGAAACAGAAATATCAACGATCAGCAGAAACTTACCACAGGGGATTCAAGAGCGCGGAAAAGAAATCCGTACATTTATGCCTCGTTATGGGTTAGTGAATGAGAGAAGAAATCAGTTGCATGAGGTGATTCGTCTTTCTGGTATGAATCTCATAATTGATGACACCGATCATCCCCTTATCATTAAAGTTGCATCTATACAATCAGCACGTATGCAGGTGTACTTTATCGATAATGATGACTATTTTCAAAGAAAGTTCTTGTTTGCAGATGCAGAGGGGAATGAATATCCCGACAACAATGAGAGAAGTATTTTCTTCTGTCGTGGTGTTTTGGAGACAGTAAAAAAATTAAGATGGATTCCGGATGTGGTTCATTGTCATGGTTGGTTTGCAGCTCTTACAGCTTTGTATATCAAGCGTGCGTATAAAGATGATCCATGTTTTGCCAATGCAAAAATTGTACTTTCTGTTTATGCAGAGGATTTCAAAGTACCTTTTGCAAACAATTTCTCTGAATTGGTGAAAATGGATGGTATCTCAGAAGAAGATCTACAAGCAGTAATCGGAAAAGAAATATCGTTCGAGGATTTGAATAAATTTGTTATTGATTTCTGCGATGGTGTTATTCAGGGGTCCGAGGAGGTTAATAATAACATTATGGAATACGCTAAGTCGAAAAATATTCCTGTACTTGACTATCAGCAACCTGATGTCTACATGGATAAGTTCAACGAATTCTATGATCTGGTTTGGGAAACCGCAAACAATAAATAATTAAGATCCTTGATGTTGAAGATGATCCTTTAACAATCAATGAAAAACATGAGGAGTATGAAGATTAAGTTTTTGCCTATTATAGCTGCATTAGCTTTGGCTTTTGTTGCATGTGACGATACACTATCCAACGTAGGATCGTCAATTCAACCGTCCGAAGATCAACTCGAAGTTTTTACGGACACTTTAGGGGTTGACGGAACAACCATTCTTGTCGATTCAATT
This sequence comes from Bacteroidales bacterium, assembly GCA_051654305.1. Classification (GTDB taxonomy): domain Bacteria; phylum Bacteroidota; class Bacteroidia; order Bacteroidales; family UBA7332; genus UBA7332. The sequence goes on from JBOFXU010000180.1 coordinate 8,237, forward strand.
TATGCAAGAACCTATTACGGGTTATTAGGAACATATACAGATAAAGAGTACGGAACGATTTCTTCTGATTTCTTATGTCAGTATTACTGTCCCAAAGGATTGATCGAACGAAATGACTCACTGGTAGTATCGATAGACTCGATGAAGGTGGAGATGCTTTATGCAAAGTCAGGTTCTTGGTTGGGTGATCCGAATGCTCCGATGGGAGTGACTGTTTATGAAGTAAACAATTCGCTGGCAAAAGACTTTTATACAAATACAAATCCGGCGGATTTCTGCGATAAAACACTTGAGTTAGGAGCAACAGGTTATACGGTTAGTAATTCCGGAGTATCTGACTCTATCAAGAATGAGCAATCATATATTCCTTCCATCCGAGTGCCACTATCGCAAAATTTAGTGTCACGTTTCTCGGATGAGTATTTCAAGAACGGAAAAAAAGCGTTCATGAATCCGCAGAGTTTTAATGATTTCTTCAAAGGAACGTATATCTCAAATTCATATGGTGAAGGAGCTATTGTAAATGTTTCTGAAACCAGAATTTTATTGTACTATACTTACAAGCTTGATAAGAAAGGCGATGATCATGTTGGTAAACTCGATTCAACAGCAGCTTCAAATGCTACTTTGTTGGTAACCGAGGAGATTATCCAAATGAATAACATCCAGAATTCGAATATGGATAATATTCTTTCACCGGAAAACAATAAGACAAGAACGTTTGTTAAATCACCGGCAGGAGTTGTTACTCAAATTCAGATGCCTCTTGGAGAGATGATTGAGAAAGTACAAGATGCTCAGGTAAACTCACTACGTCTTCAGTTCGGGGTGAAACCGAATAAAGAGAGTAACATGAAGGCACCTCCTTATCTGTTAATGATTCCAGCCTCAGAAGTGAGCGGATATTTCGAAGCAGATAAATTGCCAGATGGTAAAACATCGTTTGTTGCAAGATACGATTCAATATCTTATACTTACACATTCTCAAATATCGGGCCTTTTGTTAAAGAGATGGCTAAGAAATATGAGGAGCAAGGTGTTGACATTAAAAATAAACTTGAATCTGTTCATCTGATTCCAGTTGCCATCCGCGAATCTCAGGATCCTTACACAGGAACTTCGACAATTGAAGAGATGGCAAACTATTTCGGTATTTCCGGCATAGAGTTACTTAAACAAGAATTTGAAGGAGGTTACAAATTTAAAACCTCGCTTGTGTGGAGTCAATATAAAGAAAAATAGAGAAACAGGGGATAGCTGATGATTCAGTTATCCCTTCTTTCTTTTTAAAGAGAACTTTTCATATTGTTAATAGCTAAAATGAAATAAAATGGAAAATTTTGCTGGATTAACTTCCCCTTATTTAGATTATGACTTTGCAAAAGCAGTCGTTTTGCCCGTTCCTTATGATGCAACCAGTACTTGGGTTAAAGGATCAGAGAAAGGTCCTGAAGCCTTGCTTGACGCATCTGTAGCCCTTGAATGGTATGATATTGAAACCGAAACCGAAGGATATAAAAATGGGATTCATACTGCTTCCCCTGTTTTAGTAGATGAAACTCCTGAAGCCTTGTGTGATGAGGTTGAAAACCGTGTGGCAGCTTTGCTTAACGACGGAAAGTTTCCGTTTACTATTGGAGGGAACCACACCGTAAGTATCGGAGCAATTCGTGCGATGGCCAGCAAATACGATAATCTGACCATTCTACAGTTAGATGCACACTCAGATCTTCGTCCCTTCTATGAAGGTAGCGAGTTAAATCATGCTTGCGTTATGAATCAGGCACAGCGTTTATGCCCGATTACACAGGTAGGTATTCGTAGTATGTGCGTAGAAGAATTGCCATATGCCAACAAAGAGCGTATTTTCTTTGCTCACAAACTTATGTTTGATCCAACCTGGCAGGATAAAGCATTGTCAACACTGTCTGAGAATGTCTATATAACGATTGACCTCGATGTCTTTGATCCTTCCGTGCTTCCTTCGACCGGTACGCCCGAACCAGGAGGTATGCAATATTATCAGGTGTTGCATTTCTTGCGCTCTGTGATTGCTAATCACAATGTCGTTGGTATTGATATCGTAGAGCTTTGTCCAAACCCATTGGAGAGAGCGTCCGATTTCCTTGCTGCCAGACTGGCATATCAACTGATGACGTATAAGTTTCAGCAGAAATAATACGAAATAGCAGTTTTTTATATAAAAGGATTATCAATTTTTTATAGCTGTTGATAAATAATTATATTTGTGGGGCTGTGCCGAATTTTAACAAATTTGGTACAGCCCCTCTTGTTCTTGTATATTGTACACGAACATCAGATACCTTTTATTAATATCCATAAGTATGATGCAACCACTATTGATTACACAAAATATAGAAGAATCACTTGTTCAGCTATTCCAGGGAGTCTCTTATGATCATGTTTTTATTCTGACTGATACCAATACCGAAAAGTATTGTTTGCCTCTTTTACCCCATTCTTTGCGTAAACGGGCCAAAGTTATCTCCATACAGGATGGTGATCGACATAAGACGATAGAGGCTTTAGCTTCTGTTTGGGCTTTTTTGAGTAATAATCATGCTACACGTCGCTCCTTATTGATAAACTTAGGAGGAGGTATGGTAACTGATCTTGGTGGTTTTGCAGCATCTACGTTCAAACGCGGGATAGCATTTGTAAACCTCCCAACAACATTACTGGCTGCGGTAGATGCTTCTGTAGGAGGGAAAACCGGTATTAACTTTAATGGATTAAAGAATGAGATAGGCGTCTTTTCCAGCGCGCTATATGTTATTCTGACTACAGAGTTTTTTCATACTCTCAGTCATGTGGAGCTACTCTCAGGATACGCTGAGATGATTAAGCATGCTCTCATCGACTCCGAAGAGACATGGAATGAAGTTACAGCATTTGATCTTGAAACTGTTGCATACGAAAAGCTCACCCATTTGCTCGGAAATTCAGTCAAGATTAAGGAGCGGATTGTAAGCTCAGACCCTCAGGAAAAGGGATTGCGCAAAGCTTTGAATCTGGGACATACTTTTGGACATGCTTTCGAAAGTATGGCTATGCACGAGAATAGAGATTGTCCGCATGGTTATGCTGTAGCCTGGGGAATGATTTGTGAACTATACCTTTCGCATGTAAAAAAAGGATTCCCGATTGTCAAGCTACGAGAGGCAGTCGACTTTATAAAACAATACTATGGGTCGTTTCATTTCACATGCAATGATTACGAAACATTGTATGAGCTTATGACCCATGACAAGAAGAATGAGTCAGCTAAGATTAATATCACCATGCTTTCCGATATCGGAGAGATTCAAATCAACCAGACGGCCGATAAAGAGGAGATATTTCAGGCATTGGATTTCTTTAGAGAATGTTATGGCATGTGAAAACATTCGTACGGATAACGTATTGAAAGTTTTGACTTAGAAGCTAAAAAAAGGAAGATTCCTTTCTTTTTAATTGCAAAAAAAATTAATTTTGCAGTTCTAATTTCGGAATTTATAAAGTATAACAAAATAGAACTTATTTGTATGTCAAACAAGGAGACACAACACGAGCATCACGATCAGTTAGAAAATGTTCATGAAGCATTAACAAGAACAGAGTTATTCTTCGAGAAAAACAAAAATAAATTGTTTCTTGCATTGGTTGCTGGTATTGCAATCGTAGCAGGATACCTGGGTTTTCAGCACGGTTACCTGAAACCAAAAGAAAATGAAGCTGCAGCAGCAATGTTTAAAGCTCAGCATTATTTTGAAGTGGATTCATTCAAATTAGCTGTAAGTGGAAACGCAGAGTTTCAAGGGTTCGAAGATATCATCAGCAACTATGGTATCACAAAATCGGCTAATCTGGCTACAGCTTATGCTGGTATTTCTTACATGAAAATGGGAGATTACGAGAAAGCAATTAAATATCTGAAAGATTTTGATCAGAATGATCAGATGGTTTCTCACGTTATTGTAGGAGCAATTGGAGATTGTTATGTTCAAATGAATGATGTGAAAGAAGGAATCAAACACTTCGAAAAAGCAGCAAGTCAGGCGGACAACGATCTGATCTCACCGGTTTATCTTAAAAAAGCGGGTCTTGCTTTTGAATCATTGAATGATTTTGCTGGTGCACAGAAAATCTACGAAAAGATTCAAAACGAATATCCAAACTCAGCAGAAGCGATGGATATTACTAAGTATATCGAGAGAGCTAAATTAAGCATTAAGAAATAATTATGGCAACAGCATATCAAAATCTATCTGCATGTGCTGAATCTTCAACAATACCGAACGCCTCAGCAATGACGTTCGGTATTGTTGTTGCAGAATGGAACAGCAACATCACTATGCCACTTTTAGAAGGTGCAGTGGATACATTAGTAAATAACGGAGCTTCACGAGATAATATCATTATCGAGCGCGTTCCCGGAACATTCGAGCTGACCTTTGGAGCTAAGATTCTGGCTTTACGCAAAAAGGTAGATGCAGTCATCGTTTTAGGATGCGTAGTAAGAGGTGATACTCCTCACTTTGATTACGTATGCGACGGAGTGACTCAGGGAATGACAGATCTCAATGTTAAATTTGATATTCCGTTTATCTTTGGTGTACTTACCACAGATAATATGCAGCAAGCATTAGACAGAGCTGGTGGAATCCACGGAAATAAAGGGGATGAAGCAGCAGTAACTGCAATAAAAATGGCAGCTTTAAATGCCAAATACTGAAATAATTAAGCTTTAGCTTGCGATTTTTGTTAAAAAAAAGTTGTTGTAAAGTTTGCAGGTTTAAATTAAAGTCGTACCTTTGCAACGCAATCGCAAGAAAGCACGGGCGAATTCCAGAGCGGCCAAATGGGGCAGACTGTAAATCTGCTGACTTATGTCTTCGGAGGTTCGAATCCTTCTTCGCCCACAAATTACAACACAACAATTGCGGGAGTAGCTCAGTTGATAGAGCATCAGCCTTCCAAGCTGAGGGTCGCGGGTTTGAGCCCCGTCTCCCGCTCAATAAGAAAGAGGATGCAATGACTCTTATCTTTTATTTAATCATTGCAATTGCGGGAGTAGCTCAGTTGATAGAGCATCAGCCTTCCAAGCTGAGGGTCGCGGGTTTGAGCCCCGTCTCCCGCTCAAAAGTTTAAGAGAGTCTTTATGACTCTCTTTTTTTTTTGCTCCAATTTTTCATGGTTACACCGCAAAAGGAACAATACTCAAATTCAGTTTTTAATTTTCGATTTTTAGGTTCAGGTTTTAATTTTAAGATTCAGGATTGCATTGATGAAATCTATTCCCCCAATTTATTAAACCCGTATCTGAAATCAATTTGTTATTGTTTAAGCATTACTTTTGCCTTCACAAATCAAATTTTATTTTCAAAATGTAAGAAAAATTTGCAGGTTCAAATATTTATCTTACCTTTGTATCGCAATCGCACGAAAGCACGGGCGAATTCCAGAGCGGCCAAATGGGGCAGACTGTAAATCTGCTGACTTATGTCTTCGG
>JBOFXU010000181.1:0-1638 GCA_051654305.1 Bacteroidales bacterium
ATACGGGGATAGCTGTCGTTGCCGAGGATCTGCTGGATGTGTTTGAGTCCGTTGTGACCGGCATCGCTCCCGCGGGGTTTCATGCGAAGTGTTCCGAAGGGCAGGGCAAGATCGTCGACGATGACAAGTACACGTTCGACCGGGATATTTTCTTTCTGCATCCAGTAGCGCAGGGCATTGCCGCTGAGATTCATGAATGTAGAAGGTTTGAGAAGCACGAGTAGTTTGTTTTTGACTTTCACCTCGCAGGTAGCGCCATAGCGACCGTCGGTGAAGGAGACATCCGCATCGGCAGCGATCTGCTCAACGACACGGAAGCCGATATTGTGGCGTGTGTAGACGTATTCGGGACCGATATTTCCGAGTCCGACAATTAAATATTTCATGACGTGATCTATCTGATAATATACAAAAAAGAAGCCGGGACCAGGCTTGGGATTTTTCAATCCGCAGGTCCCGTGTCCCGGCTTTAAATTTTCTGAGCGATTGGATTATTTTCCTTTTTTCGCAGCAGCAGCCATCATACCTCTTGCAGCACGAGTTAGTTTAACCGCACAAACAACAGCATTCTTAGCGTTAACAAGTTCAACATTGTCAAATGCAAGCTCACCAACTTGGATTGCTTTACCAAGACCTAATGCAGAAACATTAACTGTGAAGAATTCAGGAATGTTAGTGTAAAGAGCTTTAACGCGAAGTTTACGCATTTCCAATGCCAATTTACCCCCTTGTTTAACACCTTCAGCAAGACCTTCCAATTTAACAGGAACTTCGAATACGATTTCTTTGTCTTCTGCTACTTGTAGGAAGTCAATGTGAAGAACTTTGTCAGATACCGGGTGGAACTGAAGATCTTTCAAAACTGCTTTGCAAGTTTTGCCATCTACTGTTAGATCAATAACGAAGATTTCCGGAGTGTAAATCAAGTTACGGATGTCAGCTTCTGTTACAGAGAAGTGAGTTGCTTCTGTACCGTTGCTGTAAACAACACATGGGATTAAACCTTCAGCACGAACTGCTTTAGTTGCTTTTTTTCCGAAATCCTGGCGACCAACGCCTGATAATGAAAATGATTTCATTTGTAATTTTTTTTAAATGTGTTACTCAAAATTAAGTGCTTCCTTAATTTCCCATCACACGAGAGGGTCTATTTTAAAAGCGGTGCAAAGTTAATGATTTTATTTGAATGGGCAATGAATTCCGTGGGTTTATTGTTGAGGCTCTGGTATTTTCTATTCATTTCGGACAAAAATAGTAACCTTTGGCAAAATCTTTTGCACTTACGCCCGAAAGAATTTACATTTGTTGCTTATACGACAAAAACTGAAGTAATAGCTATGGCAGTGAATCTACAAGTGGACGGATTGACCAAATCTTTTGGTGACCTGGTCCTATTTAATAATATATCTTTCGGGGTGTCTGAAGGCGAACGTATTGGGCTGATTGCCAAAAACGGTACGGGTAAGACTACTCTGCTTAATATTCTGGCGGGAAAAGAGGACTACGACAGTGGTCAGGTGGTTTTTCGCCGGGATTTGCGTGTGGGCTATCTTCCTCAGGATCCGGATTATCCGGGAGAGCTGACGGTGCTTGAGGCGTGTTTTCAGTCGGACAATGAGACGGTGAGAACGATTGCTG
>JBOFXU010000182.1:0-11865 GCA_051654305.1 Bacteroidales bacterium
GAACAGATGCTAAGGTAACCCGGAGCCAATCATTCTTCGGATTGTTGATCTCATTTAAGCGACCTGCTTTTAAACGGGATTTACCCGAATCTGTACTCATGGTTTCATTTTTGATTTTTGTTGTGTCTAATGAAGGAGTGTCTGAACAGTGTATGCTGTAAGACGCTCCTTTTTTTGTATCCACATCAGTCAGTCAAATGGAACAGGTAACCTATTGTCATAAAAAAAATGCTGTCTGACGGTGTAACCGTTCAAACAGCATTTCTGATATATCAAGTCATTCGAATTATTTCGCGATGATCAAATAGTAGTTCTTCTTACCACGCTGAACCAAAATAAACTTATCGTTCAACAACGCAGCAGTTCCGATCACTTCGTCTTGTGAAGCCAGCTTTTCTTTGTTAACAGCAACCCCACCGCCCTGAGTCATCTTACGCATTTCTCCTTTTGAAGGGAAAATAGCAGCATGCTCAGTCAGAAGATCAATTGCTTTAACTCCTTCTTCGATCAAAGAGCGTGAAACCTCAAACTGAGGAACACCTTCAAATACCGAAAGAAGTGTTTCTTCGTCCAGACGGCGAAGAGCTTCTGAAGTTGAATTTCCAAAAAGGATATTTGAAGCTTCAACAGCTGCATCATAATCCTCTTCTGAGTGAACCATCACTGTGATCTCTTTTGCCAGACGTTTCTGAAGTGGACGTAAGTGCGGAGCTTCAGCTTGTTCAGCTACCAGCGTCTGTACCTCTTCCTGAGAAAGACCTGTAAAGATTTTAATGTATTTTTCAGCATCGGCATCACTCACGTTCAACCAGAACTGATAGAATTTATAAGGTGAGGTATAACGACGGTCCAACCATACGTTACCTGATTCAGTTTTACCAAATTTACCTCCGTCTGCTTTTGTGATCAACGGACAAGTCAAGGCAAAAGCCTCTCCTCCATTTACACGGCGGATCAATTCAGTACCGGTGGTAATATTCCCCCACTGATCAGAACCTCCCATTTGAAGACGACAGTTAAAATCGTTATAGAGATGAAGAAAATCGTACCCCTGAACCAACTGGTAAGTAAACTCAGTGAAAGAAAGACCACTTGCATTGTCACCACTGATACGGCGTTTTACCGAATCTTTAGCCATCATATAGTTCACGGTAATGTATTTACCCACGTCGCGGATGAAATCAAGGAAAGTAAAATCCTTCATCCAGTCGTAGTTATTCACCATTACTGCTGCATTAGGCGCATCAGAGTCAAAATCGAGGAATTTTTTCAACTGATTTTTGATCGATTCCTGGTTGTGACGAAGCGTAGCCTCATCCAGCAGGTTTCTTTCTTGTGACTTCATAGAAGGGTCACCAATCATACCTGTTGCTCCACCAATTAACGCAATCGGACGATGTCCGGCACGCTGGAAGTGTTTCAGCATCATCACTCCTACCAAGTGACCGATGTGTAATGAGTCAGCGGTAGGGTCAATGCCCACATATGCAGAGGTAAGTTCTTTCTGTAATTGTTCTTCTGTTCCCGGCATCATATCATGGATCATGCCGCGCCATTTCAATTCTTCAACGAAATTCATATCTCTATTTGTTTAAAATAAAACTTTCTTCTATTTCTTCAAAAACACAAAGTTACATTCTATTTGCGAGATTAACTCATTTGGAGATATATTTCTTTCATTTGCAACAGAATAATACAAAACAGAAAGATCTGCTTCCATTTCATCTGTTTCAATAAAAAGACGTTCAGAAGGAGTAGCAAGAAGGGCTTCGGTGTTGAAATACACACCAAAAGAGAGGAATATATTATTTTTTGCAAGTAACTGTCTCGCAAGCTGCGACTTACCCCGAAATCCATGAATAATCCACGGCATCTGAGGCATCGTCTGTTTGTGTATTTTCAATAGTTCATCCCACGCTTTTACACAATGTATAATCAGTGGTACAGATGCTGATTCGCTTAGAGCAACCTGCTTCTTAAACCAATAGATCTGTTTATCGAGGGGAGCTCCCTGAAGTTTATCGAGTCCGCACTCTCCCAGGGCAAAGAACTGCTCTCTGTGTACGGAAGAGTTTAAAATGGAACGCATTGAGTCAAAATATTCTTCAAGTTCACAGTCGTCCAACCCGGTATCCCACGGATGTATGCCGATGGAGAATAAACCAGTGCAGGAAGATACGTCACGGGGAGCTATCTGCAGGACAGCGCAAATATCAGGACGCAACGTTTGACGGTGTGTGTGAATATCAATAAGCATAAGTCAGGGTACTGGGTCGTAGCCACTTCCCCCCCAGGGATGGCAGCGGAGCAGACGTTTGATGCCAAGATAAGTTCCCTTAAAAATACCGTACTTCATGATAGCCTGAAGTGTATATTCGGAACAGGTCGGTGTGAAACGACACACCGCTGGTTTGAGCGGAGATATTGCCCCACGATAGAAGAGAATGGGCAATACATAGATTTTACGTACCAGATGTCGGAATTTATTCATCAGATTCAGGTAGTTTAATTACAGTTCTTCATCGGGTTGAATCCGTTGAATAAGAGCGCTTAGAGCTTCTTCCATTTTACGGTGAATATCTTCGGAATCTTTGAGACTTCCGGGCAGATATAGAAACGCAATGGCTATTTTCTTATCCAACTCTTCGAGACATTGAATCAGAGGAGCTTTATTCAGGCGATAGGCTTCGCGGACCTGGCGTTTCACGTGGTTACGCTTATTGGCACGTTTGAATTTCTTTTTCGAAACACTACACAGAATCGCGGCACGATCTTGTTCCGGATCCTCCTCAAAACGATACACCAAACGGAACGGATAGACCACAAACGATTCATTCCCCCGGGTAAAGAGAGCTTCGATCGTTTTTTTGCTGTGAATTCGTTCTTGCTTCGATAATGTGTATTGCTTTGCCATATAAAAAATCCCTTAAATCAATATATCGGCAAAAATAGCATAATCTTTGCAGATAAACTGGTTTAAGGGATCAATATAATCAGAATAGCGCGTTGCGATACTCTTACTTATGTTTTTTTAAATACAATTCAAGCGCAGCAGTCATAGAAGGAGCCTCTACTGTTGGTGCCTGGAACGAAAGTTTCAGATTGGAGTCTGCTACCGCTTTGGCTGTAGCTGCACCAAATGCACCAATTTTGATGTCTCCCTGCTCAAACTGAGGGAAGTTTTTCAGCAAAGCTGTAATACCCGAAGGACTAAAGAATAACAACATATCGTAGTCAAACTTCTCCTCTTCGGTAAAGTCGTTACTCACCGTACGGTACATAACCGCTTTGGTATAGTTCACTTTTAGTTTATCAAGGATTTGAGTAACCTCGTCGTTATGTACGTCCGAACAAGGAACAATAAACTTCTCGCCTGAGTGCTTTGTAAAACTGGAAGCGAGATCATCTAATTTTCCGGTATTTCCAAAGAAAATCTTACGCTTTCTGTAAACAATATATTTCTGAAGATACAGAGCAATAGATTCTGTAGTACAGAAGTACTTCATTGTTTCAGGAATTGCTATTCTCAAACCTTCACAAAGAGTGAAGAAATGATCGATAGCTGTTTTTGCCGTAAAGACAACAGCAGTATAATCCGAAATCGAAATACGTTGCTGTCTGAATTCCTTTGGTGTTAGTCCTTCAACTTTAATGAAAGGACGAAATACGATATCTACTTCATATTTTTTTGCAATGTCATAATAAGGTGACTTATCTGAAGTAGGCTTTGGTTGCGATACTAGGATTTTCTTCACGATGCAAACAAATATAATTGACTAAATAAAATCATAAACATATCTAAGAATTTGGTACACTCCGAAGAGCGGCGCCAAAATCACGGTGCAAAGATACAAAATCAGGTAAAAATAAGAGGTAATAGTATGAAAAAAAATTTTCATTCCTCGTATCATAATGAAAGAATAATAGCCTATAAACAGTGAAATTAGCAAATTCTCTATTTGTTCGAAGGGTATATCGAGATAGGTAACCGTTAGAGTAAAGGGCAAAAGCACTAATCCAAATACGGACAATGCCGTATCATGCCCACTTTTCCAGACCGCAAAAGAGCGCTCAGAGGAGAAGGTTATAATAAGAGACCTGTTCAGCGCAAGCGTGAAAAGGTGAAAGAATAAAACGACTCCAAGAAAAGCTCCGTAAAGGATATAGGATTGTATATCCGAAAGGTTTCGGCCGCCTTCGGTATCAAAATAGAGAAAAAGAACATAAGCCAGCTGCAGAATGGTCTGAGCGACTAATGTCAGTTTAATCTTGTGTGTAAAACCATTGCTTTCATTGAAAAGATTCTGACGATCTTTGGCTTTAAAAAAATCTTTGATTGATTCAATAAGAATGGAACGCCCCGAGAACAATCCGATACCTGCAAGGAATATACAAACGATAAAGACAAGCCCAAACCCGTCGAGCTCTTTGGTGTCCTTATCCCTGAGTATTCCCTGAAAGCGTTGTCCGGGAGTAGCTTGAGCCGCTGCATAGACGGTCAATCCCTCTTCTTTTAAATTTAAAAAGAAGGGAGGATCAGCCAGTTCAATCGTATCAGGATATACGACCGAATCCTGGGGCATCGCAAATATAAAGCGTGCTTGTGTGGAGTCTTGTTTTAGGGCTGTTTGCTCAATCATAGTTGTATCTCCGAGGGATCTTCATCCCTCAAAACAGGGTGTTATTTCTAAATTGCCGCAAATTTACGGGGAGCTTCATCCCACTTAGGTGCACTTTTTATAGCATTCAGTACATCTTCAGGGGTATCGACTACCGTAAACATTTCGCGATGCACTTCACGCATAAAGTTTTCGGAAACGGCTTTATCAAGCATCTCAATCAATGGATTGTAGAATCCGTCAAAATTAAGAATAATAACGGGGTTCGCAAAAAGTCCAAGTTGCTTCCAGGTAATAATTTCAAGAAGCTCCTCAAGCGTACCGCATCCTCCGGGCAATGCCACTACGGCATCGGCCAGTTTAGCCATTGTCTCTTTTCGTTCGTGCATGGTTTGAGTAATAATAAGCTCGTTGAGCTCGCGGTTTTCCCACCCTTCGTCAATCATAAACGAAGGAATGACTCCCACTGCCTTACCTCCATGCTCCATAGTGGAGTGCGATACGGTTTTCATCAGGCCTTTATTACTTCCGCCATTAACGCAAGTAATACCTGCCTGTCCCAGCACTTTTCCCAGACGATAGGCTGCATCAAAGTATTTATCGTGTATCTGAGAGCTCGAAGCACTGTAGACACAAACTGTTTTAATCATATTACCTGTAGTATAATGAGGATAACGGATGGACTCTTTGAATAAGAGACCATCCGTCAAACCTATCTATTTTTATTATTATGCAATACCGAAGATCTGTTTTACCTGATCTACATAATCCAGTTTTTCCCACGTAAACAATTCAACCTCTTTCACGATTGGTTCGCTCAGGTATCTGTTGTTAAACACTTTTGTTACTGTTTCAGGATTTCTACCCATGTGACCATAAGCAGCAGTTTCCTGATAGATCGGGTTGCGAAGTTTCAAGCGCTCTTCAATGGCTTTCGGACGCATGTCAAACAACTCTTTTACTTTCTGAGCAATCTCTGCATCAGAGAAGTTCACCTGAGCTGTACGATATGTATCAACGAACACACTTACTGGCTCTGCCACACCGATAGCATAAGCCACCTGTACCAAAACTTCGTTTGCTACACCAGCAGCAACGAGATTTTTTGCAATATGACGAGCAGCATAAGCAGCAGAACGGTCTACTTTTGAAGGATCTTTTCCAGAGAATGCTCCCCCACCGTGAGCCCCTTTACCTCCGTAAGTATCTACAATAATCTTACGACCAGTCAAACCTGTATCTCCGTGAGGACCACCGATCACAAATTTTCCTGTCGGATTAACGTGAAGGATAATCTGATCGTCGAATAACTCCTGTACACGCTCCGGCAACTTTGCTTTCACGCGAGGAATCAGGATATCTTTCACATCGTTATAAATAGTCTGAAGCATTACTTCGTCCGCTGCAACAACAGCAGCCGGAGTATCGTTCTCTGGTGTAACGAAATCATCGTGCTGAGTAGAAACAACGATCGTGTGAACACGAACCGGAGTATTGTCAGGAGCATACTCTACAGTTACCTGTGATTTTGCATCCGGACGCAGATAAGTCATTTGAGTTCCTTCGCGACGAATAGCAGCAAGTTCGACTAAAAGAAGGTGAGACAAGTCAAGTGCCAAAGGCATGTAGTTATCCGTTTCGTTAGACGCATAACCAAACATCATCCCCTGATCACCAGCTCCCTGGTTCATTTCGTCAGCACGTTCAACCCCACGGTTAATATCCGCTGATTGTTCGTGAATTGCCGAGAATACCCCGCAAGAGTCACCATCAAATTTATAATCGCTTTTTGTATAACCGATACGGTTGATTACCGCACGTGTCACTTCGGGAAGGTCCACATAAGCACTCGATTTTACTTCACCGGCAATAACTACCTGTCCGGTTGTTACTAACGTTTCACAAGCTACTTTAGAAGTAACATCTTGCGCTAAAAATTCATCAAGAATGGCATCTGAAATTTGATCAGATACTTTGTCAGGATGTCCTTCAGACACTGACTCGGATGTGAATAAGTAATTCATATTATCTTTACTGTTTTATTAATTAAGCTTATAAAAACAGGTTAGACGGGAGTGCATTGGTAGATAAAAGAATGGAAAGAGGAACTATATCCTTTTAGCATTTTTTTATGTGGTTGCAAGCATCTCAAATCCATCCACAATGTTTTCGGATGCAAATATAAAAATTTTATGTGTGATTCATAGCAAGATAACAGACTTTAGTAAGAAAATTTGATTTTTTGCACCAAAAAAAAGAGCGATCCGTAGATCGCTCTTTTTTGTTATTTATTTCGAATATACTCATCCATGGCTACTGCTGCGCGACGACCATCGCCCATCGCCAGAATCACTGTAGCACCACCCCGAACAATATCTCCACCAGCAAACACGTCTGCAATGTCTGACTGCATCGTTTCCTGGTTTACAATGATCGTTCCCCATTTAGAAACATTCAGTCCGCTGATCGAACTTGGCACAAGCGGATTCGGAGAAACTCCGACACTTACGACAACCACATCTACAGGAACTTCTTCGATCGCTCCTTCAATAGCAATAGGCGAACGTCTGCCCGAAGCATCTGGCTCACCCAGTTCCATTTTCTGAAGGCGCATCACTTTTACGCGTCCTTTTTCATCACCAACATAGGATACAGGATTATGTAGTGTCAGGAACTCAATTCCTTCTTCTTTGGCATGTTTGATCTCTTCGATTCGTGCCGGCATCTCGTCTTCCGAACGACGATATACAATCATGGCTCTTTCTGCGCCCAAACGACGTGCAGTACGCACAGAGTCCATCGCCGTATTACCACCACCGATAATCGCAACATTCTTTCCGAAAAGAATAGGTGTGTCTGACTCCGGATTTGCAGCATCCATCAGATTTACACGCGTCAGGTATTCATTGGAAGACATGACCCCGATCAGGTTTTCGCCCTCAATCTCCATAAAACGTGGCAGACCTGCACCGCTGGCTGCAAAAATCCCTTCGAATCCCATCTCATGAAGATCTTCATACGAAAGTGTTTTACCAATAATGCAGTCATGCTGGAATTTCACTCCCATCTCGCGCAATACGTTGATCTCAACATCTACGATGCTGTTCGGCAGACGAAATTCCGGAATACCATATTTCAATACTCCTCCAATCTCGTGCAATGCTTCAAATACGGTAACATCATATCCCAGTTTTGCCATATCACCGGCAAAAGCAAGACCAGCAGGACCTGAACCGATCACCGCCACCTTATGACCATTCTTTTGCTCGATCACAGGAATAGCAATCTGCCCGCTTTCACGCTCATAATCGGCAGCAAAACGCTCGAGGTATCCGATAGCCACAGGCTCTTTGCCCATTTTATGATAGATACACTTCGATTCGCATTGTTTCTCCTGAGGACAAACTCGTCCGCAAACCGCAGGAAGAGCACTGGTCAGTTTCAGTGTTTTTGCAGCTTCAAGAAACTCATGACGCTCAATATTCTTGACAAAAGTGGGAATATTGATTCCCACCGGACATCCTTGCATACATGAAGGATCCGGACAATCCAGACAACGGGCAGCTTCTACAACAGCCTGTTCTTCGTTTAGTCCAAGATTTACCTCTTCATTATTAGTAATACGATAAGCTGGATCCAGCTCGTTCATATGAACACGTGGAATATCCCCTCTTTCTTTATTTTTTTTCGCTTTACGCAACTCCTCTCTCCAAGGCTCGCTGCGTTGTGCTTTAATATATTCTTTCTGATCCATCCGAATAAGTTGTGTTTTCTGGTTATTACTATTCTACCCCTTTGTAAGAGTTCAAACGCATAAGCATTTCATCGAAATCCACCTGATGAGCATCAAACTCCGGACCATCTACGCAAACGAATTTTGTTTTTCCGCCAACGGTGATACGACAAGCTCCGCACATCCCTGTTCCGTCTACCATAATAGTATTTAATGACGCAATCGTAGGCACATTGTATTTCTGAGTCAGAAGAGAAACAAACTTCATCATCACGGCAGGTCCGATCGTTACACACATATCTACCTTCTCGCGCTGAATAACACTCTCTACGCCCTGAGTAACCAAACCTTTCGTTCCATACGAACCATCATCTGTCATCACAATAACTTCATCTGAATTCGCTTTCATTTGTTCTTCAAGAATAACCAGGTCTTTTGTACGCGCAGCCAATACTGTGATTACACGATTACCGGCTTGCTTAAATGCTTCCACGATAGGCAGAAGCGGAGCCACACCTACGCCACCACCAGCACAAACTACAGTTCCGACCTTCTCGATGTGTGTCGCTTTTCCCAAAGGACCTACCACATTCGTCAAAGAATCGCCTTCATTCAGGTCACAAATCTTAGCCGATGAATTACCTACATTCTGAATCACCAAAGTGATAGTCCCTTTTTCAACATCTGAAGCGGCAATCGTCAAAGGGATACGTTCTCCCTTTTCGCCCACGCGAACGATCACAAAGTGTCCCGCTTTACGAGAACGGGCAATTAAAGGTGCTTCGATCTCGATCTTTACTACGCGATCCGAGAAATACTCTTTACTAACAATTTTATTCATTGTCTAATCTTCTGTTTAACGCCCTGTACAAATGACAGGCCTGATATAAATAAAAGGAGAAAGTGGTATTTCACTCCTTTTGAGTAAGCAAATATATAAACTTCAACTAAATATTTTTTCTTCTTTAAGAATCAATCCGTTTAATGAAGGGATGATCTGACCTAACGCTCCTTGTAAATTACTTCAAGCAGCGTTTGTCCAACCGCCTTTAAAGTAGCCGGATCTATATTGCTGATATTATCAGACTGAGTATGCCAGCTATCGGCAAACCCCTTTTCCCGGTTCGAGTCATAATCAACAATATCAATGGAAGGTATGCCGTATTGATTGACATAGATATGATCATCTGTCAGATAACTGCCGTTCTCATTTACGAAGTAGTTACCATACCCAAGCTTCTGTGCTGCACTCCACACCTTATCTACGACAGATGGAGCATACCTTACTGATATAAGATCGCGTGTGAATTTTGCATTTTTATCTCCCACCATATCCAGAAGTATACCATAGCGGGCGCTGTATCCCGGCACATGAGGCGTTTTCGCCCAATACTGCGACCCCAAGCAATACGAAACACCCTCTGATTGTTCCTCACTTGCAAAATAAGGAGCACCGTAATCTTCTAAATCAAAAAACAGAATATCTACTCCGAGTTTCGGATTCGAAACCTGTAACTGACGAGCAACTTCAAGGAGTACACCTACCCCGCTTGCCCCATCATTTGCCCCGTCCAAAGGTTTTCGGTGCATCATTTTATCCGGATCTGTATCCGAAAACGGACGTGTATCCCAGTGAGCAAACAAAAGGATACGGCTTTTTATCTCCGGTTGATAACTACCAACGATATTGTAACCTTTCAACAATTGATTATCAAACGATTTCGCCATAAACTCCTGCACGAGTGTTTGAGCTCCATGACGCTTTAGCTCTGCTTCAAGCAGGGTTGCAGCCTTCTGATGTACGGAAGTTCCCGGTACACGTGGCCCCAGATCTGTTTGCATCTTCACATACTGATAAGCACTATCCGCATCAAAAACCGGCACCTGGATCTGAACAGCTTCCGGTTCTACTTTTTTCTCTCCTCTGGAATTGGAGGCTCCACATGATATAAGAGCCATCATCACAGACGAAAAGAGTATCATTTTTGCTTTCATTTTCTTATTCTACTATATATTCAGTCTCCAAATGTACAAAAAACCTGCATTTATTACCCAATATTCTAAAAATCAGCAGGGCGAGACGCTAAATAACGTCCCGCCCTGCATAATAATTAGTGTGCTTTTCGATTAGAAGGTATACGATACTCCCAATGTCGGTGTAAATGCCGACACTTTGTAATCCCCTGTAAATACTTTATCTTTTGATACTGGATCAGGATATGAACCAGTTCTTCCGAACCCATGAGTATAAGTGAATGCACCATCTACCGATAAACTTGGAATTGGTCTGAATGAAAATCCAAATGTTAATCCCAGTTTGTTCATCCCCGGAGTTTCAGGGTTGTATAAGTTCGAACGAACCGGACTTTCATCGTAGTAAACACCGGCACGAAGATCCAGACGTTCTGTGGTTTTATATTCAGCACCGATACGATAAATGAACGTATTGCGATAGTTCTTTTCTGCATTGATATTATATTCACCTAATACAGCTTCTGTAAACTTGATATTTAATGAATCGTATGCAGCCCATCCGACCATTTGCAATTCTGCTGCCAGCGTGATACGCTCAGTTGGTTTGTAGCTCAACCCAACATTCAGGTTTGAAGGCATAGGCATAGTTGCTTCAAATGTTCCTTGCTCAAGAATTGGCAACGGAAGTCCAGGAATCTTGCTGATCATATCTTTGATCGCTTCACTTGCGTAAGTAAGCTCCGCTGTTCCTTCTTCTACTTTCATTTTTACTTTTGAACGGTATGATACCCCTAAAGTAATCTGATCCGTCACATCAAACTGTGCACCGACATTGAATCCAAGTCCCAGTTTTGACTTTCCACCCAAAGTAGCAGAAACCGGTACTACATCTTTTAAATCTGGATCAAATGCACCAAGCGCACCTTTTGGCATCATCGCTCTCGAAATTGCTACATCTCCGGTCATAATCATCAGACCAGCCCCGATACTCAAACGCTCAAACGGCTTATATGCAATAGTTGGCTGAATATTGAAAGACTTCAAACTGATATCTTGTACCAAATGAGCACCTGCCCAGTCTTTCCCCCAGTTCAAACTACTACCGTAAGGTGTTGTCACACTAATCCCTGCAGCCAGATTGTCATAAATCTTAAATCCGGCATACAAGTACATCGGTGTGCTAACTTCACTTTCTGCTTTATGACTGTAATCGCCATTGATATATTCTGCATTTGTAAATACGCCGGAAACTCCAGCGGATAAATCTACCGTATTTTTGATTGATGTCAGTCCGGCAGGGTTAAAGTGCATACTTTCTGCGCCTAACTTCATCCCTGCACCTACGTGCCCCATACCTGCCTGACGGGCACTCTGCAAATTCACCTGATACCCTTCAGCAAACAAAGACAGAGACACAAATGAACATGCTACTAATGAAAATATTTTTTTCATTGATGATAATTTTAAAAGTTTCGGGCACAAATGTAGTGATAAAAAACACAATAAATACAAACAGTTTCAATTAAAAATGTAAAACAG
>JBOFXU010000183.1:0-1528 GCA_051654305.1 Bacteroidales bacterium
ATAAATTACATTTATTATACACCAATAATTCTTGCTTAATCAGCAGCCGACACGATTATTCCTCCACCGATCACCCGGTCATTGTAGTAAAAAACAGCAGATTGCCCGGGAGCAATAGCATTGAGAGGCTCATCAAAAACGACCTCTGCCGTACGCTCAGGCATGAGATGAATCGCACAGGTATTTTCCTGCTTCCGGTAACGTATTTTGCACGTAAGCGGAAGAGCAAGGATATCAGCTTCATCAATAAAGCAAACCTCTTTAAGATACATTCGTGAATGGTACATATCTTTAAGTTCAGCTAAAACAATCGTATTCGTATCGGGATGAATCTCTTTCACAAATACCGCATGCTGGAAATTAATCCCCAACCCACGCCTCTGCCCAACCGTGTAAAAGGGGTATCCCTGATGTTTGCCTAAGAATTTGCCATTCACATCCACAAATTTACCGGGTTGAATCTCAGAAGGATCGACCAACGACTTCAAAAACGGGCGATAATCTCCCGGACAAAAACAAACTCCGAGGCTATCCTTTTTGGTTGCCGCACGCTGAAAACCTCGTTCGGCAGCAAAAGCGCGCACCTCTGATTTATACATTCCTCCAAGCGGCAACAACATCTTTGCGATGATTTCGTCGGGTAATCCCCACATAAAAAAGGACTGATCCTTTTCGGGATCTTTCCCCTGTATAATATAATGTTTACCATCAACTTCAGTGGTCTGAACGTAGTGACCCGTTGATATATAATCGATTTGCTCTTCTTTTGCTATCTCGTAAAGCAGCTTCCATTTGAGTTCATTATTGCAGATGACACAGGGAACAGGAGTGCGTCCTTGCATATATTCAGAAACAAAATAATCCAGAATCTTATGTTTAAAGGTCTCTCTGGCATCATAAATCCGATGCTCAATACCCAATCTGGCCGCCAGATCACGCGCATCATTGAGATGTTGAGTATTCTCTTCGCGATCATAAAATCGAAACGTAATTCCGATGACTTCGTATCCTGCTTCTTTAAGTAAAATGGCAGACACCGAACTATCTGTTCCTCCGCTCATTCCTAATAGTACTTTCTTCATATTGACCTGTTTGTCCTACAAATTTAGCACAAAAAAAGGAGAGATCATCTGATACTCTCCTTTACAAACAACATTTAAACAAAAAATCTATTGAACGTTAAGAATTTCACTAATTGCCTTGATGTAGTTTTCTTTGGGCTGAAGTCCCATCAACACCTGAGGTTCGCCTTCAACGGGACAATACAAAAGAGTCGGCAGACTCTGAATATCCAAATCGCGGGCCAACTCTTTTTCAGCCTCTACATCGACTTTGTAGATGATTACTCGCCCTTCGTACTCTTTTGCTAACTCGCCCAAAATTGGAGCGACTTTACGGCACGGAGCACACCAGTCGGCGTAAAAATCGATAATACAAGGCTTATCGCCGAGGTATTTCCATTTACTCTTATTCGCCTTATAATCGAACACTTTGCTTAAAAAGTCAGCCTGCGTTAGCTTTACGACAA
>JBOFXU010000184.1:0-1695 GCA_051654305.1 Bacteroidales bacterium
AGGGAGAACGGGTGCAGGAACCACACGTTTACTGTTTAATCGTGAACTGAAACGTGATCCTTCAGAGGAAGAGATAAAGGCGGTTTATTCCCTCAAAACAAAATACTTCAATGAACTTCCATTGGCTCAGCCTATGCCCGGTGCTCTTGAACTGCTTCGCAAAATAAAAGCACAGGGGATTCAGGTATGTGTCGTGACAGGCTCGGCACAGGTCAGTCTTTTGTCGCGTCTGAATACAGCTTTCCCTGATATTTTTGATGAGAAACATGTGGTTTGTGCCCGGGATGTGAAACGTGGAAAACCAGATCCGGAACCTTATCTCAAGGGTCTTCAGCTAATGGGTGTCTCTGCCGGGGAAGCTATCGTTGTAGAAAATGCCCCTATGGGCGTTCAGTCGGCTAAAGCTGCAGGAATTTTTACAATTACCGTAAACACAGGACCACTCGATCCTGCTCTCTTCGAAGATCTGAATACAGATGTACTCTATCCTTCGATGCAGGCGTTGTGTGATGACTGGACTGGATTGTATGGTAAGTTAACAGAAACAAACGATTTAACAGAAAGATAGATATGTTTTCCTCCGATAATTCGTTGTCGCTGAGTCAGCTCAATACACTGGTGAAAGCGGCTCTTAATGAGTGTTTTGTTCAGAGTATCTGGCTTCGGGCGGAATTGAGCGATGTGAAATCGTATCAGAACGGGCATTGTTATTTTGAGTTTGTCGAGAAGGAGGATTCGGGACAAACGATTGTTGCCCGTGCACCAGGTCGTATCTGGTCAAATGTCTTTCGTACGCTTCGTCCCTACTTCGAAAAAGAGACGGGACAGCTTTTTACCTCCGGTATAAAAGTTCTGGTACGTGTGACGGTAGATTTCCATCCACTGTATGGATTTTCGCTACAGGTGCAGGAGATTGATCCGTCGTTTACGATTGGAGATATGGTGAAGCGGCGCAGAGAGATTCTTGCTCAACTGGAAAAAGAGAACCTGATTGATCTGAATAAAAGCAAGCAGATGAACGTGCTTCCGCAACGTATTGCTGTGATCTCTTCGGAATCTGCGGCGGGGTATGAGGATTTTCTCAATCAGCTGCATACTAATCCGTATGGATATAAGTTTTATGTAAAACTCTTCCCGGCACTGATGCAGGGACAACAGGTGGAAGAGACCATGCTCAGAGCTTTTGAGCGTATAGCCTCACATGTGGATCAATTTGATGTAGTGGTGGTAATACGCGGAGGAGGAGCAACGTCAGATCTGAATTGTTTTGACAGTTATCCGCTTGGTGCTGCTCTTGCACGTTGTGCTATCCCCGTAATTACTGGGATTGGTCACGAGAGAGATACCTGTGTGCTTGACGAGGTTGCATATGAACGGGTGAAGACACCTACGGCAGCAGCTGAATACCTGATCAATGCTTTTCAGAGTGCAGAGATGGCACTGCTTTCGGATATTGAATATATTAAACATGAAGTACGCAATCTTATAGAACGGCAGAAGCAACGTCTGGTGCAGTGGGAGTGGCGTATTCCGCAGACGGCTCGTCAGCGATTACACCTCGAAAAGAGTAAGATCGGTCAGCTGAGTGTGATGATGGAATCGGCGGCTAAGAACCGGGTTACGCATGAAGCATACCAGATCAGCAGATACAAAGATCAGTTGCGCGTAGCGTTAAATCAGCTCATTTCTAAAAAA
>JBOFXU010000185.1:0-1880 GCA_051654305.1 Bacteroidales bacterium
AAGCACTTTTACCTTCTTCAGTGAAGCCTCACCACCAAACATGAAGGCACCCAGCAGATCCTTGATCTTGTTACGGATTTCTCCCTGAGCCACATCGTCAATGGTCTGAAATACCGTTAGATTTTCATCCAGCAACGAAGCCTCGTTCTGAGCAAAATATCCGATCTGAACGTTATGTCCCAGAGTCAGATCCCCGTCGAAATCAATCTCGTTCATGATCGTCTTGATCATTGTTGATTTTCCTTCCCCGTTTTTACCCACGAAAGCAACTTTCTGTCCACGTTCAATCGTAAACGTAGCATTCGTGTACACATTGTGTTCGCCATACGATTTCCCCACAGCATCCGCAATAACAGGATAGTTGCCCGAGCGGGGCGATGGTGGGAATTTCAGGCGCAAAGCCGAAGTATCCTCTTCGTCCACCTCAATGATATCAAGTTTTTCAAGCATTTTCACGCGCGACTGCACCTGAAGGGTTTTCGAGTACGTTCCTTTGAAACGCTCGATAAACTCTTTGGTCTCTGCAATCATCTTCTGTTGCTCTTCGAACTGCTTTTGTTGCTGCTCGCGTCGATCTTTGCGCAGCTCCAGATATTTTGAATAGTTTACCTTGTAATCATAGATTCTACCCATCGTCACTTCAATGGTGCGGGTAGTGATATTATCGACAAATGCCCGGTCATGGGAAATTACGATCACCGCTTTTCCGCTGCTGATCAGGAACTCCTCCAGCCACTGAATCGACTCGATGTCGAGGTGATTGGTCGGCTCATCCAGCAACAACACGTCCGGTTGTTTCAACAGAAGTTTAGCCAGCTCAATACGCATTCTCCATCCACCGCTGAAATCACTCGTTGGTTTGTTGAAATCATCGCGTTTGAAACCCAGACCGAGAAGAATTTTTTCTACATCCTCCGCAAAGTTCGTCAGGTCGATCGCGTAGAATTTCTCGCTCAGCGTCGAAACCTTTTCGATCAGCTCGTAGTAACTGTCCGAATCGTAGTCTGTACGTGTAGTAAGTTCGTTGTTTAAAGCCTCAATTTCAGCTTCCATTTCGAAAAGATGCGAAAATGCCTGAGAAGTCTCCTCAAACACTGTGCGCGTATTGTCCGTCATCAGATGCTGAGGCAGGTAAGCAACTGTTTTTTCTTTTGGTACCGATACTTTCCCTCGTGAAGGCTGGCGATCTCCTGCAAGAATCTTAAGCAAAGTCGATTTACCGGCTCCGTTTTTCCCCATCAGAGCGATACGATCTTTCTCGTTAATTACAAAAGAGATATTTTCAAAAAGCGTAGATCCGCTAAACTCAACTGTTAATGCGTCAACTGATATCATTAATGTATGTATTTTCTTTACTTCTGCAAAGATACATCATTTCTCAATTACTTTATAATCTGTTTTTTGCAAAATTGCACTTTAATGCTTGTTGTGCTTTCGTTTGTTTTTTTGATAAACACCCCGATTCTTACACGTTCTTACACTACAAACGGGGAAAGCTCCACGGGATTTCTCCCGGTCTTTCCCCGTTTTGCGCAAAACCCATCATGAATCAATCGAGATAAAGATATCGTTTAATTTTATGTGTAGGCGTCTTCTCAAACGGATGCGGAATCAGCCTTAGTTCCGACACATGCGAGAACCGGTTGAGACTTCCGTTGAGTTTCTGCTTCATTTGTTGCAGATAATTGCTGATCTTTTTGTGTACCTCGTGGTGCTTGCCGGCTGCCGCATGTTTAAAAAACTCATACTTCTTGGCAAGCTCCTCCTGGTTCAGATACACCTTGGCTATGATCTTTCGTTTACTCTCATACACCATCGACTCCATCACTCCCTCCATATTATTGATCACCGCTTCGATCTCCTCCGGATAGATGTTTTCG
>JBOFXU010000186.1:0-4332 GCA_051654305.1 Bacteroidales bacterium
TGCTCTGTTTGTATTGTGAATACGTAGCTTGAGCTTCACCTCCTCCAAAGCATCGGTACGCTGAGTAAGCTCGGTTTCTTTCTCGGTACGCATCTTCTGAAGATCTTCGACAGAACCAACCGTTTCGGGCTGTTTTTGCTGATGATTCACCAGATTCTCTTTTTTGGATTTATACGTGTGCTCCGCTTCTGTTTTTCGATCATCGATCTGCTTCACAGCCTCGCGAGTGCGGATCACGGAGATTTCCTCACGACCAAGCAGCGCTTCAAACTCCTCTTTTGTGATATTGACCTGGCGGGAGGTGTTGTAGGTCAGAAGCCACTCACTCATCATGGCGCCGAGGGCAGTGATCTCCTCCTCTGCTTTTGTCCGTTGTTCGCTGAGCTGGTTCATTTGTCCCCGAAGTTCTTTTTCGAGTCCCACCATCTCTTCGGTCTTCTTCTGACATGTTTTCAGAGATAATTCTTTTGCAGAGCGGTTGATTGCCCACTCCTCCTCTACCGACAGTACCGGGCGACCTCCAAAATACTCTTTTCGCTTTTTAGCCAGAATGCTACGTTCTTCGGATTTAGCATTTACACGCTGAGCTTGCTCAGAAAGCTGAGTTCTCTTTTGCTGAAGTTCCTGAAGCTGCAGCTGCAGCTCTACCTCTATCCGGCTGAGCTCTTTATTGAGTTCTTCCTCTGCTTGCTTGTGCCTGTTCCGGTCTGCCTGCAACTGACGCAGGTAAGGGACCAGGGTATCCTCCTTCTGAATCCAGCTTCCTTGTGGATAATAGTCGGCCAGGATGGCATCTGCCTCTTTATATAGATTTGCAAGGGACTCCCTTGTGGTCTGACTAAGTGTCTTCTTGCTACTGAGGATGAGCGAGATCTCATTTTTCTTATCGGTCTCACTTTTGAGTTCCTGCAGTAAAGTTTCCTTTTCCTGGAGGGTAAGCTCTCTCTCCTTGATCCATTTATTATAAACTGTATCAAGTTTTTCCCACTCCTGCAGGCGAACACTTACCTCTCTAAGCGCGGCTTGTTTTTGTTGCTGAATAACGCTCAACTCCTCATCTGTCAGCTTATTATTTGTAAGAAAAACACAATTTTCGATTACCACCGTGTACTCGTACTCTGCCTGTTCAGCCTCACGCCGCAACACATGACACTTGGTGCCCTGCTCTTTGGATTGCTGCCCCAGCAGTTGAATTTCAGTATTTAAGCCTGAAAGACTGTTTTTAAGCTGATTAAACTCATTTTCTGCCTCCTGATACTCCTTTGTAAGGAATGACTCAAGCTTTTCAGCCGAAGACTTATCTGTAGCAAAAGGGTGATCGGTCGCTCCACAAACGGGACACACCTCTCCTTCAGAAAGAGTTTCACGCAACTCCTCGACAGAGTGATTGCTCAGCTTTTGAGCCAGGAGCATTGCCTGTTGTGCTACGAGGTATCGTTTCTCTACGTCACCAAATCGTGCATTCTCGGTCGATTGACGAGTTTGCAACTCCTGTAAACGAAGGGTAGTTTCTTCGTACTCTTTTTTGATCTGTTCAAAAGCCTTCGTTTTATCCTCTTTACGTTGCAGGTGAGAGCGTACCTCGGTGAGACGAGTAATCTGCTTCTGATATAGCTCCGACTCTGCCCGGAGGTTTTCGATATCGAACTGCTTTTTCTGCTCGGTCAACTCAGCAGCCGATTGAGTCTGTGAGGCAAATAACAGCTCTTTCTCTTTTACTTTTTCTTGCAGAGCAGCACATCTTTGGCTCAGCAACTCATCTTGCTGCGTCCTAACTTTCACCTCATCTTCGAGCTTATCATAACTCCTTTTGTCCGTAAAGAAGGTTTCGAGATGGCGGATCAGAAGAGGCGTATTCTCTATCAGTGGCTCGAAGCGGAGATGCTCCTGTAACCAGGAGTGGTGTATGCTGATACTTGCTTCGGTTTTTTGCTTTGTCTGTTTAGATTGATCGTTTTTTTTCTGCGTAAGTTCCAGCTCATTCTCCAGCTCTCGTTGCTTTCCGGTTCGCTCGAGAAGTTCTTTATCGGTATCCTTGAGCTGACTGTCGAGCAACTGCATCGCCGAAAGCTGTTCTCTGAAGGGTTTCTCCTCCTGTATGAGTTGCTCAAGTGCCTGCTCTGCTTTTTCCTGGTTACTCTTGCACGTGCTTAGTCCGGTCTCCATTGCCGAGAGCTCCTGCGTGCATTTGTCGAGTTTTTCTGTCCATACCCCGACTGATTGCTTCAGACTCATATACTGAGTATGGTTGGGACGGACCGGTGCGAGATCATCATAAAGAGACAACTCTCTGCGCTGAGGAGCGGCAGCTTCTGATGCATCGTGTGCCAGTTTTACCTGCTGATGGGCAACGTGGAGTGCAGCTTGTAACTCCTTGAGATCGTCATACCATTTAAGTTTACCGGTAATGGTATTGAGCTCTTCCTGAAGAGCTTTAAGGATTGTTGAAAGCTCCTGTTCCTGGAGGTCTGCTTTCTCTTTCTCTTCAGGGGTAAGTAATATGTAGGCAACTACTTGTTGCTCTAACTCCTGGAGCTTACGCTTCTCTTCGGAAGTTCTCTGATATATCTGTTTCGAGATCTGAGCATAGATCTCGGCACCTGTGAGCTTTTCGAGAAGTTCAGCTTTTTCGGACTCTTTTGCCTTGAGGAAAGCCGAAAAATCGTTCTGAGCAAGTAGCACAGCACGGGTGAACTGTCCGAAAGAGAGCCCTGTGAGCTGCACCAGCTTAGCGAGAAGCTCTCTTTTGGTTCCGCCGTCTTCTGTCCCTAAAGTCAGATTAAAGAGCGAGATAGTACTTGCCTGTAGGGTACCGTTGGAATGTCCACGCGCTCTGCGTACTTTCCAGCGGGAACGATATGTATTCCCGTCGATTCCGACAAAGTCCACCTCAGCATATCCCTCCCCCTTACCTCTGCGCAGGAGGTGGCGTGTATCCTGCTGTGTAAGTCCTTCGAGTGAATGATCTCTTTCGTTATTTCCCTGATCACTTCTTGGAGTACAGTCATAAAGTGCCAGACAAATTACGTCCAGCAGTGTTGATTTTCCGGCTCCGGTTGGACCCGTTATGGCAAATAGACCGGAGGATCTGAGCGGTTCTTCCTGAAAGTTAACTTCAAAAAAGCCATCCAACGATGCTATATTTTCTCCTCTTATTGCTTCTATACGCATAAATTCTTGGTATTAATCCTTATTAATAGTTGCAGCCTCATGAAACAGCTCTTCTAATTCAGAAGGCATCGTTGTTCCAAACCGACTGGTCCAGACCTGGTTGGCTAACTCCGAAGGGCTGAGAGGAGCCGCATCGACACTGATCTGCCTTTTTTCGGTTGTAGAAAGAGAGTCTGGTGTGACTATGGTAATTTTCGCAAGACGAACATTCTTCTCTGCCAGGACCTTCTCTACTTCAAAGCGCAGATTGGGTTCGGGACGGTCAATCATAACCTTCACTTCGAGATAAGGTGCACGCTGCGGATCAGTTTCTGCAAGTTGCAACACCTCCAGGGTAGACAACAGTTCGTCCTTCATTTTTGGAATAGACGGCACAGACATCAATTTCACCGGAGCTTCAAAAAGAATACGTTCGTTGCGCACAAGTGTGCTGCCTTCAAATTCAATCAGCTGCACCCCATGTTTGTAGTTGATCTCGGCAAAAGACATCGGCAGAGGCGAGCCCGAGTAGCGCACAAACTCACGGCCCGATACTCGCTGTGGTTTGTGTATATGACCCAGAGCGACATAGCCTGCCCCATCAAACATGGAAGCCGAAAGAGCTTCCATGCCACCAATTATAGTGCGTTCGGACGTATCTTCTGCGGATAGTTCGGCACCGATGGTCTGCAAATGACCCATGGCGAGCAGAAACTGATCGGGTGTGCGCAAAGCTTCAGCTTTTTCAAACAGAATCTGGTAAAAGCGGTTGATGCCCCAGGCATAGCGGTTTGTGACATTCTCTTCGGTACATGGAGGGTAATCACCCTGACGCAAATAAGGTACTGCCAGACAGTAACCTGCCGGCTTCGTACGATTGGTTGCGTTATAAAGCGGTATGAGTAGTGAATCGTAATCAATCTCATCCACAGTGCGTCTGATTGTCCCCCGTACATGTACATCAAATGCACCTAATAGCGGATCGGGAGCTTCGAGACGTGCACCCGAATCGTGATTGCCCGAGGTTGCAACGACCTGTAATCCGGGGTTTTCTTTCTTTATGCGACGGATAAAATCAAAAAACAGATGTTGGGATAACGCTGACGGATTAGGAGAATCGTACAAATCTCCGGCTATAACCAGCGCATCAATATTATGGCTGACGATTGTTTCTGCCAGCCA
>JBOFXU010000187.1:0-1257 GCA_051654305.1 Bacteroidales bacterium
AGATGATTCATAGGCAGAATAACGAAATGTCTTTCTCCTGTCCATATATCCACAGAGTCACCAGTAGCCGATTTTTTCGCATTCTGTTCGGCAGCAACCAGACGTTCAAATTTGGTCTCTTCTTTTTGTAGCCGCGAAACGACCTTATCGTATATTTTGAAATATTCGTCAACATTTTGTCCGTAGTAGACAAGAGAAGAGTCGTATTGCTCCTCAGTTACGCCATTTTTTGATAATACGCTCAGGTAAAAATTACGCTTTGTCTCTTGGGGGCTTGATCCGGAGGAGGTGTTAATGACCCCCTCACCAAGGTAAAGTTCATACAAGATATTCTCCATCTTACCTTCTGAAAGTACGTAGTCATTCTTTTTACAGGACAAGATACTTATAAAAAACAGGAGGAGAATAATTAGGATATTATTTTTGTTCATCACAAATTTCATTTTTCTTTTGTTGATTATCAGCCAGCAGAATGGAGCGATAGAAAATCAAAAGAAGTGCAACTCCAACTGTGATTGCAGAGTCTGCAATATTGAATACAGGTCGGAAAAACACAAAATGATCTCCGCCTACGAATGGCAACCATTCCGGGAGTATTGTGTCTACGAGCGGGAAGTAAAGCATATCAACTACTTTGCCGTGGAAGAGCGATGCGTATCCACCGGTAGCTGGCATAAAATCAGCTACTTGTCCGTAGCTGTGACTGAAAAATAAACCATAGAAAACACTGTCAATAATATTACCGAAAGCTCCTGCAATGATTAAGGCAATACAGCTAATATACCCCATAGGGAGAAGTTTGTTTCGGATGATCCGGTACAGGTACACACAACCGAAAGCTACTGCTATAATACGGAAAAGAGTTAGAAACAGTTTACTGATCACCTCGATTCCAAATGCCATTCCATTGTTTTCAATAAAGTAGATATAAAACCACTTCGTTACTTCGATATGCTCGCCCAGTGCAAAATGGGTTTTGATCCAGATTTTGGAAGCCTGGTCAATAAAAAGCGTTAAGAATATAATTAATAAGGCTTTTTTACCTGTTGAAAATTTCATCTTAGAAAATTAGTGCATGTTAGTTTTAAAAATTATGGGTAATAATCTTTAAAAGTTAAAAACAAAACAATTCGACAATACAAGCCTGAAAGCCTTTATTGCCGAATTGAATCTATCAATTAAGAATTACTTCTGTTTCATCTTAGCATCGATGCTTAATGTCGCATGAGGTACAGCACGAAGACGCTCCTTAGGGAT
>JBOFXU010000188.1:0-3604 GCA_051654305.1 Bacteroidales bacterium
GCAATCTGGCTCAGGTGGTGCACTCCGCGATGAATGTTTGCATTTTTATTCAGGTATGCTTCATTCATGGCTTCGATCACGCATTTAGGTTTCTGCGTGGTCGCTCCGTTATCGAAATAGATTAAATCTTTTCCGTGAATTTTTCTTTCCAGTATGGGGAAGTCTTTTCGTATTTCTTTTACGTCAAACATAATCTTTACTCTTTAATAAAGGCCGACTCTACTTTTTCGAGTCTGCCTCTAAGGTTAGGCATTTCGGAGCGACGGATGCGCAGTGTCATCTGACAATTCATATCAAACAACTGATAAACGATCGTCGGCTCCATATCTTTAACGATACGCATGATATCGTTCATAAACGGATACTCAAAAGCAACAGTGATATCATCCTCTACTAAACATTCGATGATTTCGCTGTTGTTGATCGCTTCGGCCGCTGCTTCGCGATAAGCTACGATCAGTCCGCTGGTTCCGAGTTTTACCCCCCCGAAATAACGGATCACAACGATCAGGATATTTGTCAGCTCGTTGGAGTTGATCTGCCCGAGAATTGGTTTACCTGCAGTTCCCGAAGGTTCTCCATTATCGTTCGAGCGAAAGTCGTTGCGTTCGTGTCCCAGCATATAAGCCCAGCATACGTGGCGGGCATCGTAGTATTGCTTTTGGTATTTTTCGATTTGTTCCTTTACTTCTTCAATAGTAGTTACCGGAATGGCATAGGAAATGAATTTACTCATCTTCTCCTTATACCATCCTTCCGAAAGATCTGCTATTGTTTTATACGTATCATTCATTGTACAAAAGTATTGTTGAATAAAGAATATTGGACTGCTTTTACAGCCATTTATTCTCTTTATACCATTCGATGGCTTCGTTAACACCTTTTTTCAGGTCATATTCCGGAGTAAATCCGGTATCTTTCATCAGTGCCGAGATATCACAATTCCAGTTACGTTGCTTCATAATCCGGAATTTATCCCCGTTAAGTGTACTGGTTTTACCTGCAAGTCTTGCCAGATTCTCAGCAATAACGGACACCCCCTGAACAAGAGTCAGAGGTAGTTTCACTGTTATAACAACCTTCTTATTCAGAGCGTTCTTAGTAATCTTGCAAAATTCAGTGGATGTATAACACTGACCGTCAGAAATCAGGTATTCTTTACGCTTTACGCCGTGTTCGATACACAAGAAGATCGCTTTTACCAAATCTTTCACATAGATAAAACTCAGATACTGTTCTTTGAAGCCGGGAACAAAGTTAAATCCCGATTGTACCGTCTTAAACATCAGGAAATAGTCCTTCTCTCTCGGACCATAGACTCCGGTGGGACGAAGGATCGCATAGTTCAGTGTCGTTTGTTCCCGAAGATACTCCTCCATCTTTTGTTTACTTTTCCCGTAAGCTGTATTCGGAGTCTGTGGTTTTCCCGGTGTAATCGGTTGGTTTGACCGTTCATCTCCCGGACCCATAACACCAAGCGTACTCATATAAACAAAAAGCTCAGGGGACATCTCCAGCGCTATCAGGGCATCCACAAAGTTACGGGCAAAATCAAAATTGACTTTATCGAAGTCAGACACCTGTTTCACTTTGGTTGCTCCTAAGTTATGAACAATGTAATCCCATTTTCCATACTGTTCTTTGAAAAGAGTCAGTTTTTCTCTTAGTGCTTTTGGGTCATGAAAAGGCAGATCAATGAAATCGATATGAGGATCAGATAAGTATTCGCGACTGGTCGTTGGCCGGACTCCGGCAAAGGTGTGAAAGCCTCTTCGTAAAGCTTCTTCCACGATAAAGCCACCAATGAACCCACCTGCACCCGTTACTAATATACGTGGCATAAGTTCTTCCCTTTGTTGTTTAAAGATTTGTGTAAAAAAAAAGAGTTACACAGCTAATTAATTCATGCAAAGTTAAATTTATTCTTTAAATATTAGTTACTTTGTATCTTAAACTTCACTGCATAAGAGCCTACTAAAGACCTCTCTAACAATGAAAGGTTTAGCCTTTAATTTTGTCCGAAGATGCCTTTTCCAAACGATCTTTGAACTATCTGTCCGAAACGTTCGTTTTTATGCAAGGAAAGGTATATACAGATTAAAAAATTTCATATTTGAACTATGGCAAAAAAAGAAAAGAAAAACAAAGTAGCCCGGTTGAAAAAATCTCAGATCATGAATATGGTGATTGAGATGTTTAAGTCGGGACCAACTAATGTGCTTAACTATAAGCAAATTTGTCATGGCCTGAGTTTAAAAACGACACCACAGAAACAATTGGTTGTTAATATACTTGACCAGCTTACCATAGAAGACTTTCTTGAGGAAGTAGATTTGGGACGTTTCCGTCTAAAAGTGAGAGGCAATTTGGTTACCGGAATTTTTGAAAGAAGAAGTAACGGTAAAAATATGCTTGTTCCTGAAGATGGTGGCGAGTCAGTGTTTATTCCTGAGAGAAGATCGAAAAATGCTCTGAATGGCGATAAAGTTCAGGCGATGGTGTATGCCAAACGCAGAGGCAAAGAGACAGAAGCCGAAATCATCGAAATTATCGAACGAGCTCCTCAACGCTTTATCGGTGTGTTGGATGTCTCTGATAGTTATGCCTTTGTAATTACCGACAGCAAAGTGTTGGCAAACGATATATTTATTCCGAAAAATAAGCTGAATGGCGGTAAAAATGGTCAGAAGGTTGTTGCTCGTATCGTAGAATGGCCTGAAAACCGCAAAAATCCGACCGGCGAAATTGTAGATGTGTTGGGTAATGTTGGTGAAAATAACACCGAAATTCACGCTATTCTTGCCGAATTTGGTCTTCCGTATAGTTATCCTGAAGAGGTGGCTAAGCTGGCTGATCTTATTCCTGACGAGATTCCAGCCAAAGAGTATGAACGTCGTGAGGACTTCCGCAAGGTAACTACTTTTACGATTGACCCTAAGGATGCAAAAGATTTTGATGATGCTCTTTCTATTCGCAAACTTGAAAACGGAAATTGGGAGATTGGCGTACATATTGCCGATGTCACTTACTACGTAAAACCAGAGAGTATCATCGAGAAGGAGGCTGTAAATCGTGCTACGTCGATTTATCTCGTGGACCGTGTGATTCCTATGCTACCTGAACGTCTCTCTAATGGCGTTTGTTCTCTTCGTCCGAATGAAGAGAAACTTTGCTTCTCCTGTATTTTCGAAATGAATAAAGAAGCAGAGGTAGTCAATTATCGGATTGCCCGTACCATCATCTACTCCGACCGACGATTCACCTATGAAGAAGCACAGGAAATCATCGAAACCGGAGAGGGAGAGTACAAGGACGAGATTCTTGTGATGAACGACCTGGCTCAGAAGTTGCGTAGTCGCCGCTTTGCGTCGGGTGCGATTAACTTTGACCGTCATGAAGTTCGTTTCGAAATCGATGAAAAAGGAAAACCGGTCAGCGTTTATTTCAAAGTGGCGAAAGAGGCGAACAAGCTGGTGGAAGAGTTTATGCTACTTGCGAACCGTACTGTTGCCGAGTTTATTGGTAATCCGAAAAATAAATCGTCGAAACCCAAAACATTTGTTTATCGTATTCACGACCTTCCGGACCCGGACAAAATGGAGAA
>JBOFXU010000189.1:0-2004 GCA_051654305.1 Bacteroidales bacterium
CCGAATTCGTTATAATCTTTGTTTGTCAGTTTCAGGATTGGTTTGCCTGTTTTCTTACACAACCATACGATTGCACGGCGAACCATCATATCGTTCCACTCACAAGAAGTTACTAACCACGGAGTGCGGATACGTGTAACTTTATCTGCTGAGTTCAGATCAAGTACAACTTTTGCATTGTAGTGATTCTGGAAATAGCTTGCCGGAGTCATATCCGATACGGCTTTCTCAACAAATTTCTTAACGATTTTAGATTTTGACTCTCCAAAAGCAACAAGAATTACTTTTTTCGCTTCCATCAACGTACCGATACCCATAGTAATCGCACAAGCCGGCACATTCTGAGCCTGACTGTAGAAACGAGCAGTATCTTTTAAAGACTCTTCATCCAACAGGACAAGGCGAGTTCTTGAGTTTTGAAGTGAACCCGGTTCGTTGTGACCGATATTTCCAAGGCGACCAACACCTGTAAGAACGATATCAAGTCCTCCGAAATCCTGGATTTTCTGTTCGTATGCATGCGCATGCTCAGCAACTAAATCCTTGGCAATAGTTCCATCCTGAGAAATGATATTCTTCGGATCAATATCGATATGATCTAAGAAATACTCTTTCACCATTTTCAGGTTACTGTGCGGAGGATTTACTGATAATGGATAAAATTCACTGATGATAAAAACAACAACATTCGAGAAGCTTAAAGCCTCTTCTTTGTGCATACGCACAAGCTCTGCATAGATAGCACATGGAGAGTAACCTCCGGGAAGAGCTAAAACGCAATGTTGTCCTTTCACTTGTTTTCCGCGGATCGTAGCAGCGATTTCGCGGGCTATATTACAAGCTGCTTCTTCTTCTGATTCAAAAATATCTGTACTAAACTTCTCAAAACGTGTGATTACAGAACGTTCAAATGCATTTTCCGGCTTATAGTATTTAAGCGGAGTGCTGTTCAAAGTAATCAGCGAACTTAAATTGGTTCTCATAATTACAACTTAATTATTACTGTTGGGTTGATAGTATATTTCAGTTATTTAGTCAGCCTCCAGCGTGAAACGATCCAGATCTTTCCACACTGGGAATTTGATCCGATAATCCTCCAACCAGGCTTTATCTAATTCGATTGTTGTAACTTCTTCAACAGAGTCTCTTGCCTGACTTAGCACCTCCCCTTTTGGAGATACGATTTTCGACCCTCCGGTATACGTCAGTCCGAGTTCATCAGTGCCACATCTGTTTACACCACAAACATAGCACGAATTCTCTATCGCTCTTGCTTCGAGCAAGACGGACCATACCCCGGCCCGTGGGCGTGGCCAATTTGCCACATATATTGCCAGATCATATGCATTCTCATAATTGCTGCTCCATACAGGAAACCGCAAATCATAACAGACGAATAAGGCAATATTAAAATCTTTATAGCGGACAATCAAGCGTTTATTCCCCGCACTATAATGTTTGGATTCCTCCCCCATGCGAAATAAATGACGCTTATCGCCAAAATCGGGGGTAAGGGGGGTGATCAGAAATCCCCTGTTAAAATAGCACCCATTTTCGGATGCTATAAAACTACCCGCGAATGCAACGTTACATTCGCGGGCAATTATTTGTAAACGAGAGACAGTATCTCCGTTATTTTCTTCTGCTAACTTCTCGGGGTTCATCGAAAATCCAGTGGTAAACATCTCAGGAAGAACAATTAAATCTGTTTTATCAGCAAGCTCTTTTGCCTGACGCTCCACCTTTTCCAGATTCATCTGTTTGTTTTCCCAAACGATATCCATTTGAAAATACGATATCCGAAATTTATTATTCATCGCCTGTTGCAAAGTTTTCGGGATGACAGGCGGTAAACTGAGTGAAGTAGTGTTTGATATATTTCAAATCCGCTTGTTCATCATCCGTCGGGATGAAGACTTCATCCATTCCCATAACCTTATTCCCATAATCCATATATGCGAAAACGATAGGTACATTGGCTCTTTTAGCAATGTGATAAAAACC
>JBOFXU010000190.1:0-2843 GCA_051654305.1 Bacteroidales bacterium
AGCACCTTCCTTTATCTGGGCGGAGCGCACGGACTTATGATTACCGAGGTACTGAAATTGTTCCTGGGTGTACCTGGTACGATCCTCGTAATCCTTGGAGTATCTGTGTTCCTGGCTTCTCTGCGAAACAACTCACTGATTGAGAAATTCAGATCTATGTTCTTCTATCGCTTCAAACGCAAAGAGAAAATTGCGGAACCGGAGGATACAGATGAGACGGAAGAGGAAGAGTCAGAAGAGCACGAAGAAGTGATTGCGAAGGTGGCAACTGCTGCTCCGGCAATAGCTCCTGCGATAGCAGTGGAGCACAAGGCTACTGAGGAGATCGCTCAGACGCACAAAACAGAAATTACTGAAGAACCGGAAGATGACTATACGGAGATTCCTCCGCATGAGGACTTCCTGTATGAAGAGGAGTTGGATATTCCTCATGCTGGAAAGAGTGAACCTAAGGTTTCGATTGAAAGAGCGAAGAAAGTAGAGAACGAACCTTCGGTTGAAATCAATGCGGCAAATCCGGATGAAAACGAGAAATTTGATGGGGATATTACAGGGGATTACGACCCAACTCTCGACCTGTCTCGTTACAAATACCCGCAAGCGGATCTGCTTCATCGCTACGATGACGGAGAAACTGCCATCAACGAGGACGAGCAGAACACGAACATCAAACGTATCCGTGAAACGCTCGAACACTACGGCATTACGATCAGCAGTATCAAAGCAACCGTGGGTCCGACAATTACTCTGTATGAGATTGTACCGGCTCCGGGAGTACGTATTTCGAAGATACGTAATCTTGAAGATGATATTGCTCTGAGCCTTGCAGCTCTGGGGATACGTATCATTGCTCCGATTCCCGGAAAAGGGACAGTGGGGATTGAGGTTCCGAACAAAGATCCACAGATCGTATCGATGCATTCGATCATCGCTTCAAAGAAATTCAACGAAAGTAAATATGATTTACCAATCGCACTGGGTAAAACCATCACGAATGAAATTTTCATGGTTGACCTTTGCAAGATGCCTCACGTGCTGGTAGCCGGAGCTACAGGACAGGGGAAATCGGTTGGTCTGAATGCGATTATCACATCGCTACTCTACAAAAAACACCCTTCACAGCTGAAGTTTGTATTGGTTGACCCGAAAAAAGTGGAATTCAATATCTATTCGATGATTGAGAAACACTTCCTGGCAAAACTTCCGGATGCAGAAGAGGCAATCATTACGGACGTAACAAAAGTGGTGCAGACTCTTAACTCAATTACGCGTGAGATGGATCAGCGTTACGACCTACTGAAGAAAGCCCATACACGTAATATTAAGGAGTACAATGCTAAATTTGTATCCCGCAAGTTGAATCCGGAAAACGGACACCGGTATATGCCTTATATTGTGGTCATTATTGATGAGTTCGGGGATCTGATTATGACTGCCGGTAAGGAGGTTGAACTACCGATTGCGCGTATTGCTCAGCTGGCACGTGCCGTAGGGATACACATGATCATTGCAACGCAAAGACCATCAACAAATATTATTACAGGAACGATCAAAGCCAACTTCCCAGCCCGCGTAGCCTTCCGTGTATCGTCGATGATTGACTCTCGTACCATTCTGGATTGTCCGGGTGCGAATCAGCTGATCGGTCGTGGAGACTTACTTTTCTCTCAGGGTGGTGACTTGGTACGTGTTCAATGTGCATTTATCGACACACCAGAGGTAGAAGAAGTGGCTGAATGTATTGGCCAGCAACAAGGCTATCCAACAGCATTCCTTTTGCCAGAATACGAAGCAGAACCGGGAGAAGGAATGGGACAAATAGATCTGAACGACAGAGATCCTCTATTCGAAGAGGCTGCTCGCCTGATTGTAGCCAACCAACAAGGGTCAACTTCGCTGTTGCAACGTAAAATGTCTCTCGGATATAACCGTGCAGGACGTATTATGGACCAACTTGAGGCCTGCGGCATAGTAGGTCCTTTCGAGGGAAGTAAAGCCAGACAGGTATTGGTGATGGACGAAACTCATTTAGAAATGGTACTCTCAAACTTAAGATAATGATGAACAGAATATTCCTGACAATCGCAGCATTGTTTCTTTGCTGCACGCTGTTTGCACAGTCAGCAGAAAACATAATGAAGAAGGCGGAAGAGGCTTTTAATAAAGATGGCGGAGTAAAAGCTAATTTTACGCTCGCCATGCAAAACAGATCCAAAGGGACTACTGAAAGTTTTGACGGAACAATTCTGATGAAGGGCAATCGCTTCTTCATTCAGACGCCCGAGATTCGCATCTGGTTTAATGGAAAAGACCAATGGTCACTACTACAAAATAGTAATGAGATTAATCTGACTACCCCGGGGAGTGCAGAGCTTGACGCAATGAATCCAACAGTACTTTTCAATCTGTACAAGAACGGATTTAAAGCAGCACTGCAGAAGGACAAAAAGATACAGAATACACCATTCTATGTCATCCGTCTTGAGCCTACGGCCAAACGACCAGATCTGCGTTCTATCACAGTAGCAATTCATAAATCGAGTTATCAGATCAAAGAGATTGTGATGGACCAGACCAACCAACTACTTAATACAATTTTGATCACGCAGTATAACCGGAATCAAAACCTCAAAGAAACAGAGTTTACTTTCGATGAGCAACAACACCCGGATATAGAAGTAATAGACCTAAGATAATGAAAAAAATAACATACACCGAGGCAACAAAAGAACTTGAACAGATCGTTCAGGCGATACAGGAGAATAAACTTGAGATTGATGAGCTGAAAGTTGCTGTCACTCGTGCAGGAGAACTTCTGGCGATCTGCAAAAAGATTCTTCACG
>JBOFXU010000191.1:0-13907 GCA_051654305.1 Bacteroidales bacterium
GACATCATAAGGGCGCACACCCCCGCATGGGTGCAACAGATGTTCTCCCCCTTATACCCGTAGCCGGAATTACGCTTGAGGAGTGTGCTGTGCTTGCCCGTAACCTTGGTGAGCGAATTGCCCGCGAATTATCTATCCCTGTTTACGCTTATGAATCTGCAGCACTTCGTCCCGAACGAAAAAATCTGGCGGTTTGTCGTCAGGGGGAATACGAAGGTTTAGCCGAACGCGTTCATTCAGATCATGATGCACCGGATTTTGGAAAAACAATTTTTAATGAACATATTGCCCGCACCGGCGCTACAGCAGTGGGTGCACGTGACTTTCTGATTGCCGTAAACTTCAATCTCAATACTACATCTACTCGCCGGGCGAATGCTATAGCATTTGATGTCCGCGAAAAAGGCAGACCCAAACGCGAAGGAAATCCCATCACTGGTAAAGTCGTTAAAGATGAAAAAGGAAATCCCATCACGATCCCAGGTTCACTCAAAGCCTGTAAAGCCATCGGATGGTTTATCGATGAATATAAAATAGCTCAGGTTTCCATGAATCTCACCAATGTTTCCGTTACACCTCTGCATATTGCTTTTGATGAGGTTGTCCGCAAGGCTAATGATCGGGGCATACGTGTCACAGGTTCAGAGATTGTCGGCTTGGTTCCCAAGAAGACATTGTTAGATGCCGGCAAGTATTTTTTGGCCAAACAGCAACGCTCCTGTGGAGTATCCGAAGAGGAAATAATAAAAATAGCCGTGAAGTCCATGGGACTCGATGATCTTAAACCGTTCCATCCCCGAGAGAAGGTGATTGAGTACGTGTTGGAAGAAGGTGCACCAAAACGTCTCACAGATCTGTCTTGTGCGGATTTTGTGACCGAAACTGCCAGTGAGTCTCCTGCTCCCGGCGGGGGATCTGTTTCTGCTTATATGGGAGCACTTGGAGCAGCTTTAGGAACGATGGTTGCTAATCTCTCTGCTCATAAAGCAGGATGGGATGATCGTTGGGAGGAGTTCTCCATGCATGCCGAACAGGGACAGCAGTATCTTGCTGAGCTGCTTTACCTCGTGGATGAAGACACGCAGGCGTTTAACCGGATCATGGAAGCACTTGCACTACCCAAAAAGACAGAAGAAGAGAAGACTTTCCGTGCCGGAGCCCTTCAGCAGGCAACTCTTTATGCCACAGAGGTTCCTCTGCGTACCATGAGGGTTGCTGTCAAGGTTTTCGATTTGCTCGCGGCCATGGTTGAAAAAGGAAATCCGAATTCCGTATCCGATGCCGGTGTAGGTGCATTGGCAATTCGGGCTGCGGTTCTCGGAGCTCATCTGAATGTACGTATCAATGCTTCCGGACTAAAAGATCGGGATATGGCCGATCAGCTTATTTCAGAAAGTGATGCACTTTCTGTATTCGCGAGTGAGAGAGAAAAATCTCTTTTAGAACAAGTGCTCAAAACCATCGGATAAAACACAAAATACATTACACCATGAAACAAACGACTTTTGAAGAAGAAATAACCGCCGGGATTCCAGATATTCTGCCTGAACACCCCGGATTTGACCCAGCCATAAATCATGCGCCGAAGCGTAAGAGTTTACTCAATGCCGAAGAGAAAATGCTGGCGATCAGAAATGCTTTGCGCTATTTTCCGGCAAAACATCACGAGGTCCTGGCGAGGGAATTTGCCGGGGAGCTTGATCAGTTTGGTCGCATCTATATGCACAGACTGCGTCCGAAAGAAGTAATAAAAGCTCGCCCGATCAGCGACTATCCTTATAAATCTCTCCAGGCAGCAGCAATAATGATGATGATTCAGAATAATCTGGATCAGGCAGTGGCCCAACATCCCCATGAACTCATTACTTATGGGGGAAATGGTGCTGTTTTTCAAAATTGGGCACAATACCGGCTGACGATGAAGTATCTGTCTCAGATGTCAGATCGACAGACTCTGGTGCTTTATTCGGGACATCCCATGGGTCTGTTCCCCTCTCATCCTGAGGCACCCCGTGTGGTGGTAACCAATGGAATGGTTATTCCCAATTATTCCAGACCCGATGACTGGGAGCGCTTCAATGCTCTTGGTGTATCGCAGTATGGACAGATGACTGCCGGATCTTTCATGTATATCGGTCCTCAGGGGATTGTTCATGGTACAACCATCACCATTCTTAATGCTGTCCGTAAACAGTTGAAGCCCGGAGAAAAGGATCCCGGAGGGAAGCTATTTGTTTCTTCCGGACTCGGAGGTATGTCCGGCGCACAACCTAAAGCTGCTGTAATTTCGGGCGTTGTAAGTATTGTAGCCGAGATTAATCCGAAAGCAGCTCATACCCGTCGGGAGCAGGGTTGGGTAGACGAACTGTTCACCGATCTTGATGCAGTTATTCATCGCGCTCAGGAGGCGGTTGCCCGCAAAGAGGCTGTATCTCTGGCATATCTTGGAAATGTGGTTGATTTGTGGGAAGCTCTCGCAGCACGAAATATAAAGGTGGATATCGGATCAGATCAGACCTCTTTGCATAATCCGTGGGCAGGAGGTTATTATCCGGTGGATTGCACCTACGAAGAGGCAAATCAGATGATGGCCGAGGCACCCGACTTGTTCCGTGAACGCGTACGTGAGTCTTTGCGTCGTCAGGTCAAAGCCATCAATAAACTTACGGCTCAAGGGATGTATTTCTTTGATTATGGGAATGCCTTTTTGTTAGAAGCATCGCGGGCTGACGCAGAGGTCGGGGGTACGACTGCGGGAAGATTCCGCTATCCTTCCTATGTTCAGGATATCATGGGACCACTCTTTTTTGACTATGGATTTGGACCTTTCCGTTGGATTTGTACTTCCTGTGATCCGAAAGATCTGGAGATGACCGATAAAATTGCAACACAGGTACTCGAGGAAATGCGAGAACATGCTCCGGCTCAGATTCTGTCGCAATTGGAGGATAATATTCACTGGATTCGCGAGGCAGGCCAAAATAATCTGGTAGTCGGATCTCAGGCCCGTATTCTTTATGCCGATGCTGAAGGGCGCATTCGTATTGCCAAAGCATTTAACGAGGCGATACGAAAAGGTGTAATTTCTGCTCCGGTTGTGCTGGGGCGTGATCATCATGATGTTTCAGGAACCGATTCACCCTACCGTGAAACGTCCAATATCTATGACGGTTCTTCGTTTACCGCTGATATGGCTGTACAGAATGTCATCGGCGATTCATTCCGTGGGGCTACGTGGGTTTCTATTCACAATGGTGGTGGCGTCGGTTGGGGAGAAGTCATTAATGGTGGATTTGGAATGGTCATTGATGGAAGTAAGGAAGCAGATGCCCGCATTGAAATGATGCTTCACTGGGATGTAAACAACGGAATTGCCCGACGTAGCTGGGCTCGAAATGAAGGAGCCATGTTTGCCATACAGCGTCAGATGGAAGCGACTCCGAATCTCGTGGTTACTCTTCCTTATATTGCCGAGGATAATATCATCCAGAGTGCACTACGTGCATTAGAACAATAACACAATACTGAAAAACAATACTACATGAAAAATCATTCTATACATAAGATCTCTGCCGGACATCTCTCTGTTGAGATGATCCGTGAGATTATTTCCGAAAACAAGCAGCTTGAACTTTCCGAAGAGGCCATTGCCCGGATAACGGGGTGTCGCAACTATCTGGATGAAAAAATGAAAAATCAGAAAGAACCTATCTATGGAATCACAACCGGATTTGGTTCGCTGTGTAATATACGTGTGAACGAAGATGAACTCTCAACCCTGCAACGCAATCTCGTGATGTCTCATGCTTGTGGAACAGGTGATGAAGTCCCTCGTGAAATTGTAAAGATTATCTTGCTTCTCAAGATACAGTCCCTGGCATATGGCTTCTCGGGAGTGCAACTGATCACTGTCGAACGACTCATTAGTTTCTTTAATCTCGATATTCTTCCGGTTATTTATCAGCAAGGTTCACTCGGGGCTTCGGGCGATTTATCCCCTCTGGCTCATCTCTCTCTGCCTCTCCTTGGGATGGGTGAAGTTGAATATCAGGGCAGACGGATTACCGGGGCAGAGCTGATGCACCGAATGGGCTGGACTCCTATCGAACTAAAGTCAAAAGAAGGACTCTCTCTGCTTAACGGTACTCAGTTTATGAGTGCATATGGCGTATGGGCATTGATTCGCTCTTTTGAATTAGTGGAGTGGGCAGATACCATTGGTGCTCTTTCGCTCGACGCGTTCGACGGACGAATTGAACCTTTCCATCCTGCGGTACATCGGGTTAGACCTCATCGCGGACAGATCGAAACAGCGGCTAATATCAGTAACCTGCTTGAAGGTAGCGAGCTGATCAATCGTAGCAAGGCACATGTGCAGGATCCTTATTCTTTCCGGTGTATGCCTCAGGTTCATGGTGCCTCAAGAGATTCCATACGTTATGTCGGATCGGTATTCGATACTGAGATCAACAGTGCGACAGACAATCCGACCGTGATTCCGGAGGAAGATCTTATTATCTCGGCAGGGAATTTTCATGGACAGCCTCTGGCAATTACCATGGATTTTCTGGCCATTGCGGTAGCTGAACTCGGAAGTATCTCCGGACAGCGTATTTATCAGCTCATCAAAGGTTGTCGCGATTTACCGAAATTTCTGGTTGCACTACCGGGGCTCAATAGTGGATTTATGATACCTCAATATACTGTAGCTTCCATCGTCAGCCAGAGTAAACAACTTTGCGCCCCGGCATCGGTCGATTCTATTGAATCGTCTCAGGGACAGGAAGATCACGTGAGTATGGGAGCAAATGCAGCAACCAAACTTTATCGTGTCGTGCAAAACACACAGCGGGTGCTGGCAGTTGAACTCTTCAATGCCGCTCAGGCGCTTGAATTTCGCCGGCCACTGAAAACATCTCCTCAGCTTGAAGCGCTCGTGGCACGTTACAGAAAGCAGGTTCCTTTTATACAAACCGATGAGGTGATGTACACGCATATCGAAGCTTCGGTTCAATTTCTTATAAACGATGGAGGAAAATGAGAACTTTAATTAAGAACATCAAGAAGATTGTAGGGATCGAGTATTATCCTCATCCCTATCTGCATGGCGAAAAGATGGATCAGCTACATACGATCGATCAGGGGTGGCTGATGATAGAAGACCAGCGCATTCATTCCTTTGGTCATATGCACGATCATTGTCCGTTTGACTATGATGTTGTAGTGGATGCCACCGGTCAGATGTTATTTCCCTGTTTTTGCGACTCACATACCCATATTGTGTATGCAGGAAGCCGCGAACAGGAGTTTGTCGACAAACTGAAAGGCCTCTCGTATGTTGAGATAGCCCGACGTGGAGGAGGTATTTTGAATTCAGCAGAACGTCTTCACCATACTTCAGAGGAAGAGCTCTATCACCAGGCGATGAAACGGGTCGACGAGATGATCCGGTTTGGAACAGGAGCAATCGAAATCAAGAGTGGGTATGGACTTACGCTGGAAGATGAAATCAAAATGCTTCGGGTGATCCGTCGTATTAAAGAGAGCGCTCCCGTTACTGTAAAATCTACTTTTCTCGGAGCTCATGCCGTTCCTGCGATGTATAAGGAAAGACAATCCGAGTATGTAGATCTGATTGTCAATGTGATGATTCCGGCGATAGCCCGGGAAGGTCTTGCAGATTATATCGACGTATTCTGCGACGAAGGCTTCTTCACCGTGGAGGAGACCGATCGAATGTTGAAAGCAGCAGCACGTTTT
Source organism: Bacteroidales bacterium (assembly GCA_051654305.1). Classification (GTDB taxonomy): domain Bacteria; phylum Bacteroidota; class Bacteroidia; order Bacteroidales; family UBA7332; genus UBA7332. The sequence goes on from JBOFXU010000191.1 coordinate 5,761, forward strand.
GATATTTTCCCAAAAATTCATGCCAATGAGCTGGCCCGCTCGGGAGGAATACAAGTGGGAGTGCAAAATCAGGCACTTTCGGTGGACCATCTTGAGTTCACCGGTGAGGAAGAATTAATGGTACTACAAGAATCTGTCACGATGCCGACACTTCTGCCCGGTGCCGCTTTTTTTCTGGAAATGGATTATCCGCCGGCGCGAAAAATCATCGATTCGGGGCTACCTGTCGCCTTGGCATCAGACTATAATCCCGGATCAGCTCCTTCAGGGAATATGAAATTTATTTTATCTCTGGCCTGCATTAAAATGAAGATGACACCCAATGAAGCCATCAATGCGGCAACCATCAATAGTGCCTATGCCATGGGACTCAGTCTCGATCATGGTTCTATTGCGAAAGGTAAACTCGCTAATGTTTTTCTTACAAAACCGATACCTTCCGTAGAGTATTTCCCCTATGCCTTCACTTCAGATCTTGTCGATCGGGTGATCCTTCGGGGCGAATTCTATGACTGATAGCAAAAGAACAGAGGGCACTTCCGGAATGTCGGAAGGGCCCTCTGTTCTTTTATTGTTATCTGCTCTGAAGTTCCTGTTCCAGATATTGAAGGATAATTTTACCCCGTCTCATCAGTGAGTCCGTCGCAGCACCTTTGCGCAAAACAGTTTCGTTGAGGTCAAAGTCATGTGCCACAGCCCCCGAATCACTGACGACTCCATATCCGTTCTTGTAGATGTAAAATCCAAATTCAGGCCCGGTTTCACTCATCAGGTTTTTACTTAGCGGGAACCGGTCAGCTCCTTTCAATCCGAATTGGCAAAGCAAAGTACGAGCAATATCCGTTTGAGATCCAATGATATCCCGCTTCCCTTTTTCCAGCAGAGCCCCTCCGGTCCAAAGCAAAGGAATACGGTAGCGTTGCAAGTCGTGGTTCGACATCTCAGCCGGGTATCTTGTCGCGTGATCAGCCGTGAAAACGACCAGCGTATTTTCCCATTGAGGCATTTTTCTGAACCGGTCTATAAATACACCAATACAACTGTCAGTGTACTGAACGGCATTCAGAACTTTGTCTTCCGACTTGAAGTAAGGAACATCGTACGGTTCGTGACTACTCAGTGTGAGCAACATCCGGACAAAAGGAGACTCTTGCTTTTCTATATTTTCCAGCAGATAGTTGAACGCATTTTCATCGTGTACGCCCCAACTTGCCTGTCGCATTCGTTTCGGAAAATCATCCTGAGAAGTAATCTTCTTAAATCCAAGAGAATTAAAGTACATCCGCATATTTGTGAAGTCAATATCCCCCCCGTAAACAAGCTCCGTATCGTAGCCTGCCTGTTCGAAAGGTTTGATCCACGACGGAAGTTTGGACAGTTTTGCGGGGTATTTCATCCACGAAACAGTAGGTAGTGCCGGCATAGCACTCATAATACTGGTCAGACCTCTGTCCGTGCGGTAGCTGTTGCTGTAGATATTCGTAAAGATCAAACCCTCCTTCGCCACACGATCCAGTTCAGGGGTTGCCGGATGAAGGGAGTCCAGGGCTGAAATCATACTCGAAGAGAACCCTTCAAGCACAATGAACACAAGATTACTGTTTGGCTTGATTACCGGCAGATTTTCACAATCACTCAGGTCTTGTATCTTCGCAAACTCCCGGTCAAATTCCTGATCGCTTAGTTCTGCATAGCTGTTTACCTTCTCCTGATCAAATACCGAAGAGAGGAAACTGAATACCGGATTTACTGCAGCGTGATTCAGAAACATATTTTCGCTATAGTAAGCTCTTCCCACATTCATGGTCGAAGCACTCAAGCTACCACGTATAGAGATAAAAAGCGAGGGGATCAACAGGAAGAACAACAGGGTATTCCATCCCTTGTGTCGGTTGATTTTCCCGAAGGGCTTGTTCAGAACCCATTTTCCGAAAGTCAGACTCAGAGCCCAGGCAAGAACCAACCAGATGGCCATGCCTGTCAGAGGTTGCCAGAGAGGAACACTTGCAAAAGCCTCTTTCGGATATTGCAAATACATCAGCACGCTGCTGTCAATCCGAAATCCCCAATAGGTGTAAAGTTCCATGTCCGGTACCAGCAGAGAGGTACAAAACAGAATGGCAATGAATATATAGACCTTCCAGATCCGGTAGAGTATGGGCCGATTCCAGAACAGCGAAACAAATACGAAAATTGTCGGAATAGCGCAGAAATATGCAGCTACCGTATTGTCCATAGCCAGTCCATGCCAGATTACGTCCAGTGCATCTTTCGATTGTATTCCGGTTCCGTGATAGATCAGAAACAGAAGTTTAAAGACGACAAATAGAAGAATAAAGAACAGTCGTTGTTTGATTAAATAGAATATCCGCTCTCTCATAGTATGGTAATACTGATTAATTTGAAGAGGTAAAGATATACTATTTTGGCGGAAAACGTCACTTTACCGAATTTTCACCTACAACAAAACGATGGGATTGGGTAACAACTTCTTGATGTGGTAAAAAAACTCTAAAAAAACAGATAGGAATTAAAATGAGTATTATATTTGCACTGTATTTATTTGTTATCAGTCAGTTGCGTTACTTATTTATTGTTATTTTACTCTTATGATCCGAAAATTATATTTCTTATTTCTGATTGTTTTTTGTTTATTCTCCCTTTTTATTCCGGTTAATGCTCAACAAAATCAAGTTGCTTCTACTGTTGAAAATACGACAGAGGGTGTTGATGAAAAAGAGCAGGAGGCCTCTCCGGTCATAAATCAACCTAAGCCGGTTCTGTGGGAGCGCTATTTCTATCCGCGTGAAAATTACGAGGAGTTGATACGCTTATGTGCACGTCTCAATACTCCCGAACAAATTGGGCGGATTCTCAACCAGCTTACAGAGGTAGAACCATTGTTAGATGAGTATAACCGTCCCAAAGGGAAGTATTATATGATACGTGCTCAATTGCTCGAGCGATTGGGGGATCGTGCGGCTTCATTTAAAAGCCTTCGCCTGGCGAATGAGCATCTTGATGCACAGACAGATTCTCTGGAAAGAGTGAAGGAGAGGAAACAGGCTCGTATTTACGAATTGCAAAGTGAAATTCTCAATAAAAAGAAAAGAACGAATATTCTGTTTTTTCTTTTCATCGGACTTGCCGGTGCATTTTTCATCCTCACCCGTGATAGCAAGTTGCAGCACATGGAACGTAAGAAACGCAAGCAGCAGGAGCCCGATTCGATTGATGAAGAGTTGATCGATAAGGTTCAGATCGCAGCGAGCATTATTATCGACAAAAAAAGTCCAAATCTCACTATCAATGAAATTGTTTCACTGGGATTTGAAACCCGCGACGATTATCTCTCCTCGTTTCAACTCGTTATGGGTATGACTCCAAAGGAGTATTTCGAAAAATATGTTCAAGCATAACCTTTTATTGATTTATTACTATGGAAAAGAATGATACAACTCAGACAACGAAAGAGCCGATAAATGACTCTGTAATCTCTGTGAAGGAGTGGTTGATTACACTACTTATTTCTTTTATTCCTCTGGTGAATGTGATTCTCTTTATGGTTTGGGGATTTGGCGGAGGAGTAAATCCAAATAAGGCAAGCTTTGCCAGAGCATCACTGATCTTTGTACTGATTTACTTTCTGGCCATTGCCTTTTCGTTGGGCAGATATCTTACACAGCTGAAAGAAATGCTGTTTATTTGAATTTACCTGTTAAACCAAACAGGTTACATTATTGTTTTCAAACAGGAACTCCATAGGTCTGATGACGGTGGGGTTCCTGTTTTTTTATTCTCTTCAAAAACTCCAAGATCATTATGCTTGACGAACGTATTCAACGATGGGATAAGCCACCCGCAAAGGGCAAGTATATCCTCTACCGTATGCAGGCTTCTGTGCGGTTTTCTTTCAATCTGGCTTTGAACTATGCGGTAGATCAGGCAAATGAACACCATTTGCCACTACGGATTTTGTTTACGCTTGATCCTGCTTTTCCCGATGCCAACCGTCGTCATTTTCAATTCCTGTGTCAGGGAGTACTTGATTTTGCCACGCGGGCACTTGATGCCGGTTACGATTTTGTGCTCGAATCCGATGTGTCACGTACTCGCATTCAACATCATCTCAATCATGCAGCTCTTGTGGTGCTCGATAAGGGGTATTTGCGTATTCAGCGACAGTGGGCAGATCAGATTATTGCCGACTCTCCCGTTTCCGTAGTGATGATCGAAGACAATCTTCTGGTGCCAATTACAGCTTGTACTAACAAACAGGAGTGGGCCGCACGTACCCTTCGGAGTAAAATTATGCGCCAATATCTTCATTTTCTCAGTGATATTGTTTGGGAAAAACCGGCTCCGTTACAGCCTGAGCTTTTTTCTGTATTTACACTTTCAGCCCTCGAAGATCAGCTGAATTCATTTCTTCAGCACTATCACGGGGCTACACTTCCCGAAGTTCAGCTTCGTGGGGGAGAGAGTGAGGCTTCCCTTCTGTGGGAACATTTTCTCCGACACAAGTTTGAGCACTATGCGACCGATCGCAATGATCCGTCGTTGCACGGCGCCTCGGGGATCAGTCCCTACCTGCATTTCGGACATACCTCACCGTTGGCATTGCTTGCAGCCATGAATATTTTTCTGCATTCTCATCCCAATGCACCGGCTTATGATGAATCGCGGGATACCCTTGTCGAACAACTTGTTGTTCGTCGCGAACTGGCACATAATTACATTTGGTTTAATCTCGATTACGATCGCTTCCGGGGATTGCCTCAATGGTGTATCGATACATTTGAGAAACATGCCCGCGATGAGCGCCCCTATCTCTATACAACTGAAGAGCTGGAACAAGCGCAGACTCATGATCCCTACTGGAATCGGGCGATGCACGAGATGGTCACCACCGGAAGTATGGAGAATACCATGCGTATGTACTGGGGTAAAAAAATTATAGAGTGGAGTGCTACTGCCGAAGAGGCGTATGACCGCACGTTATATCTCAACAATAAATACTTTCTGGATGGCCGGGATGCCAATTCCTATGTGGGAGTGGGCTGGTGTTTCGGTCTTCACGACCGCCCCTGGGCAGAGCGTCCGGTTTTCGGAACCATTCGTTATATGAATCTGGCAGGTCTCGAGCGAAAATACAACATGAAGGAGTACTGATCTTTTTTGTATCCTTCCAGGTTGGTATTGTTCCAATAATTCTCATCTTTGCGAAAAATATTCACAATCATGCTAAAGAGTGCTTATATTGTGGCTTTGGCCACCGGTGTCATTCTCATTTTTGCCTCGTTACTATCCGGGCCTGCCTTGCAGATGCCCTTGCTGTTAACCGGGTGTTCCATGCTCTACTTTTTGCTGACATTTAAGGACAAGATTCTGCCTGAAACCAAAGAGTTTATCCGCAACCCACGAGGATTATTCTTTGTCCTGTCGGTTTTACTGTGTCTTTCATACCTCTTTTTCGGGGCTGAAGGATGGATGGTTAAAATCCTTGTAGGTCTCCTTATGCTGGTGATTCTCATTCACCGGTATCTGGTTAAACCACCCGAAGATAAGTAAATCAAAAGGGTCAAAATCACCTGATACGGATGATTTTGACCCTTTTTTGTCTGTTTCTGTTTTCCGAAAACTTCAAATTCATGCCTCATCCCCCCGAAATTGTATGACAATTCAAATTTATAAACTATATTAGCAGACCATAAAAAAGCAATTTAACCCTAATCGTTTTGTGAGGATGATGTACAAGAAAGAACGCCTGTCCATGATGGATCAAGTAAACGTTGGCTTTGTAGGGTTGGGTTACCGTGCAGAGTTTGCACTGACCCGTTTCCGATACATACCCCATGCCCGTATTGCAGCCCTTTGTGATAGTAATATTCACCGGTGCACGGAGGTCAATGAGCGTTTGAGTCTCCACGGAGTAAAAGAGGTTCGGTGCTACGAACGTTACGAAGACCTGTTACAGGATCAGACCATCGATCTTATTTATATTTCAACGCCCTGGGATTCTCATGCCCGGATAGCTATTGATGCCATGAAGAGTGGGAAGCATGTGGCGGTCGAGGTCCCTGCGGCCATGACTGTAGCCGAATGTTTTGAGCTGGTTCGCGTTTCCGAAACAACAGGCCGTGTGTGTACGATTCTTGAAAACTGCTGTTACGATGACTTTACACTTGCCACGCAACATATGGTGGAGGCAGGACTGTTTGGTGAAATATATCATTGCGAGGGGGCATACATCCATCGCCTTTGTGAACGTATGGTCGGAAATAATCCCGACTATAAAAACGCATGGATGCCACGGGCATATATGCAGATGACCGGCAATATCTACCCGACCCACGGATTCGGACCCTTGGCTATGGTTCTCGGACTCAACCGGGGCGACCGTGCCGTATCTATCAATTCTGTCAGTACACGTCCGCGCGTCTATCGTGAATATGTAGCGAATACTTTTGGCGAGGAAGTCGATTTTACCCTTGGAGATGTCTCATCATCATTTATTACCACCGAATCAGGTAAAACAATCGAACTTCAATTCGATATAGCCTCCCCGCGTCCATACAACCGCAAACATCTGGTCGTAGGTACCCGGGGAATGTACCACAAATACCCGACAGAGGAAATAACCCTTTTGCCGGATTATCACAACTATCTTCCGGCGGAAGCCCGTCAGCAACTTCTGCACGAATACCGCCATCCGATCATCAAAGAGGTAACACCTCTGTTCGGACAAATCGACGATGAGGTGGTACGCGCTAAAGGGGTACTTGATTTTGCCATGGACTACAGGTTAGTGCAGAATCTTGTACAAGGTAAAGCACCCGATCTGGATGTCTACGATGCAGCACTCTGGTCATCTCTGGTTGAACTTTCAGCCCAATCGGTAGCCCTTCATGGAGCTCCGGTCGAGATCCCCGATTTTACTTCCGGTAAATGGAAAGATCCCCGCCCTGCATTTGTTGTAGATTAAGCCTGTAGCATAAAATACCATCCGTAAATATCGAATACTTACGGTTAAATATAAAAGCCCCCCAAAAGTTCAATCAAGAACTTTTGGGGGGCTTTAGTGTAATATTATTTTGTAAATGAATTTACAGTAACAGACCAAACTTTCTTGGCACCATTGGCTGCTTTCACCTCATATTTAAGATCCTTTTTAGAGAAATCACCAAATATACCTAAGGTTGGTGCTCCTTCTAAAGGTTTGATGACTGCTGCTGTTGAAATATCGCAATATCCTACAATATTATTCAACTCCACTTTTTCTCTCTGTTCAGCAGGGAGGGTTGTGCTTACAGCCGGGACAGAAATATCTAACGTAATGGTTGCGGCTTCCGAGTTTATTTGCAGGTTTCTTACAGTCAATGGCACAACTACCATATTCCCTAAACCAACAGCCTCATTGTACCATCTGTACTCAAATTTCATAGATAATATCTCTGCATTTTCATAGGCAGGTAATTCATCTAAACCCATTTTTAAACAAGAGGTGGTTAAAATCATTACCATTAATGCTATTACGTATTTTATCTTATTCATAATAAATAATTTAAATGTTACCAAAGAGGATTTTGATCACCCTCTAACTTATTATTCAACAATATCTCTTTCTGAGGAATAGGGAAAAAGTATCTTCGTTTACTAAACGCTTTCGTATTTAAGCTGTGGCTTGTACCTGATGGTAATTTAATAATTGAATACGATTTCCCGTCAGCTGAAATTTCTAACTTATGGTGTTCTCTGTTTAACTCAGGAATAACATCTAAGTCATCGTATTTCCCCCATCTCAAAAGCGACCAGTATCTATCCCCTTCATAGAATAACTCAACACGTCTTTCCGATTTATAGGCTATCCAGGCATCTTCAGTAGTTAATGCGGTGCTTAGTTCAGGCAACCCTCCATGTAGAGTTCTGGTTTTATTTATATACTCAATCGCTTTTGGCGTATCTCCGGTCCGTAACATCACTTCAGCATAGTTCAGGTATGAACGCCCTAATCTGAATAGAATAAGATGTGCATTCGTGTACTTAAAGGCTTGAGCTTGCTGTACTTCATAAAGAGATTTTCTCATCCAGAACCCAGACTGAGTTGATAATGTCGGTTGTTTTTGGGTCGAATTGTAGTGTAGATT
>JBOFXU010000192.1:0-2846 GCA_051654305.1 Bacteroidales bacterium
TTTTGGATTAGCGTACGTAAAGCTGCCAGGTCCAATAAATGATGCTGTAAATAGACTCACTAAGAGTGCCCGATTTACTTGCTTTCCGGTAAAAGTAAGTTTGTTTTTCTTTCTCATAAGCTCTAAGGTTGAAAAATAAATTAGAGAATTTTATCTGTTAGGACCTGAATGGTCCTGTGATTCAAGGATTCTTCTATGCAATTATTCAGGCATAGGATGTTTTTCAATACTTAATTAGATCGTAAATAGCTCATGCTTATTGCTATTACAAATTAGACTACTTCGCAAATATATGTATTTGTATTTTATATATCAGTAAGAATAAATAGTTTATTTTAAATAAAGTTGTAATTTTATTAGAAATATAATGAGCTAAGCATATTAATGGTTGTATTTTTAGTGTTTAACTGATGAAATAGAAGTAAAAAGGGGTAAAAAGAGATAAATTGATTATTTTAGGTGATTAATTTTTATAATAATTTGTTTAAATCGAATATTTGCTTTTAATTTGTCGTATAGATAATAGATATTACTATATCTTAAAATGTATAACCGAATTAATTCTTAATATATGTCTGATAAACTATTTTTCTTTGATACTACATTAAGGGATGGCGAGCAGGTGCCGGGCTGTCAGCTAAATACCGTGGAAAAAATTGAAGTAGCGAAGGGGTTGGAAGAGCTTGGAGTAGATATAATTGAGGCGGGATTTCCGGTGTCCAGTCCCGGTGATTTTAATTCTGTCGTTGAAATTTCAAAAGCAGTAACCTGGCCGACAATTTGTGCGTTGACCCGGGCTGTAGAAAAAGATATTATTGTAGCTGCAGAAGCGTTGCAGTTTGCGAAACGAAAAAGAATACACACCGGAATCGGGACTTCGGATTCGCACATACGCTATAAGTTTAACTCTACGCGCGAAGAGATTATCGAGCGGGCTGTTGCTGCTGTGAAATTTGCGAAACGTCATGTGGAAGATATTGAGTTCTACGCAGAAGATGCCGGAAGAACGGATAATGAATATCTGGCACGTGTGGTCGAAGCCGTGATCAAAGCCGGGGCAACGGTAGTAAACATTCCCGATACAACGGGGTACTGCCTGCCGGATGAATATGGGGCAAAGATCAAATACCTTATGGAAAACGTTAAGGGAGTTCACAATATTATTCTCTCGACGCACTGCCACAACGATCTGGGTATGGCTACAGCAAACACGCTTGCCGGTGTACTCAATGGTGCGCGTCAGGTTGAGGTGACCATCAACGGAATCGGGGAGCGCGCCGGAAATACTTCTCTCGAAGAGATTGCCATGATTCTAAAGAGTCACCGCGAGATACCGATTACTTCACATATCAATACCCGTAAAATTTATGGGATGAGCCGCATGATCTCGAGTCTGATGAATATGCCGGTTCAGCCGAATAAAGCGATTGTAGGGCGCAATGCGTTTGCTCACTCTTCGGGGATTCACCAGGATGGTGTGCTGAAAAATCGCGAGAGCTATGAGATTATCGATCCGAAAGATGTAGGAATCGACGAAAATTCAATCGTACTTACTGCACGTAGCGGAAGGGCAGCATTGAAGCATCGTCTGGAGATTCTGGATGTGGATGTTGCCAAAATCAATATGGATGCAACCTACGAAGAGTTCCTGAAATTGGCGGATCGTAAGAAAGATATTAATGATGATGATATCCTGATGCTTGTCGGGAAAGAGCGTAATGCGCAAAGCCGTATTAAGCTTGACTATTTGCAAGTGTCATCGGGTATAGGCATTAAACCTGTGGCAAGTGTTTGCCTGGATATTGCCGGTGAGAAATTCGAAGCGGCAGCATCGGGGAATGGTCCTGTTGATGCAGCTATTAATGGGGTGAAAAAGATTATTGCGCGCAAGATGGTGGTAGAAGAGTTTTTGATTCAGGCGATTACCCGTGGAAGCGACGATATGGGGAAAGTACATATGCAAGTCTCCTACGATGGATCCAATTACTATGGATTTGGTGCGAATACCGATATTATCGCAGCCTCTGCCGAAGCATTTATCGATGCGGTGAATAAATTTGATAAGTAACTTGCTATGAAAACACTATTTGATAAAATATGGGACCGCCATGTGGTACACACGGTGGCAAATGGTCCGACTCAACTTTATATTGATCGTCACTATTGTCACGAGGTGACCTCTCCTCAGGCATTCGAGGGACTACGTAAACGGGGAATCCCTGTTTTCCGTCCCGAGAAGACGATCTGTACTCCTGATCATAATATCCCGACGGTAGATCAGGACAAACCGATCTCTGATCCTGTCTCGCGTCAGCAGGTAGATACCCTGACCGTGAACGCTAAAGAGTTTGGAGTTACATTCTATCCGCTGGGTCACGAAATGAATGGAATTATTCATGTGATGGGCCCCGAAAACGGATTTACCCTTCCGGGGATGACGATCGTTTGTGGCGACAGCCATACTTCTACTCACGGAGCCTTCGGAAGTATTGCTTTCGGAATAGGGACGAGTGAAGTGGAGATGGTGCTTGCTTCGCAGACCATTCTTCAGACCAAGCCGAAACGGATGCGCATCACCATCAATAATCTTCCGCAGGAATCAGTCACAGCAAAGGATCTTGTGCTGTATGTGATCTCACAGTTGGGCACAGGAGGGGCTACCGGCTACTTTATTGAGTTTGCCGGGGAGGCTATCCGAGCTCTCTCCATGGAGGAGCGAATGACCGTGTGTAATATGAGTATCGAAATGGGAGCCCGGGGAGGAATGATCGCACCGGACATTACTACATATAATTATTTACGTGCGTGTCCGTATGCACCGAAAGGCGAAGCGTGGGATAAAGCAT
>JBOFXU010000193.1:0-2044 GCA_051654305.1 Bacteroidales bacterium
AGTCCAGCAAGTAAACCGAAGGGATGACTGGTAACAGTTTTTCTATCCACCTGCGGTTCATGCCGTAACCCCTGCCCAACACCCTTGTGAGTACCGGATAACGAAGTGCAAAACGCGCCAATCTAACGCATGCCTGCAACTCCTTCTCAAGAGTTTTATCTTCCTGGAAAAGATTCTCTATCGCAGAGCGCGTATTTCTCAGAAACACCTCTGATGTATTTACCCCCGTATGGTAAGCCGGGTTATCTGTGTAGGTTATTTTATAACCCTGCTGCTCCAGATTCAGACCAAAAAGGGTATCCTCATGGCCATATCCGCTCAGTTTACGGTTAAATCCGACAGACGCAAGCACTTCCTTGTTCGTAAAAAAATTCCCCGTCAGAAACGATGGATTCTTACCTCCCGAAGCACTGTACACCTCTCTCCGCAACCCATAGTAGTAATGTAATTTCGTTTCTCGGTTGCAGTCCTGCTTTCTGTAAGCGATCCCTCCACACACCACGTCTTTTTGCCGTAATGCCCAGTATTTCGCTACAAAATCGTCGTGGACCATACGCATATCACAATCCAGAAACAGTACATACGCATATTTTGCTGCCCCGATCAGAGCATTGCGTATCTTAGCCCGACCAACATTTTGCCCGAGTTCGCTCACTACACAATTTTCCAGTGCATTGAGTTGCCTGTTCTCCGACTTGAACTTCTCAGAGCCGTCGTCCATACACAGAATCTCATAACTCACCCCAAGCGCTCTGGCCTGCCGGTCGAGACTCCCTACAAGTGCTCTTACATCTTGGTTATATACTGGAATCAGAATCGAAAGCATGGTTTTATTTTTTAAGAAGAATATATATAATGTTTTGAATGGGCCGTAGCATTTTTATACTTTTGTACAAAAGTACATTATTATGCTTATACAAGAAAATATCTCATTACTCAATCATAACACATTTCACATCGACGCCACTGCGCGTTATTTTGTTGAATATAGCTCTGTTGACGAGTTGCAGCAATTCCTCTCCGCTCCGTGGCGAATGTCGTATCCCATGTTTTGCATCGGGGGAGGTAGCAATCTGCTCTTCACCCGCAACTACGAAGGGATTCTTCTTCACTCGGGCATGAACTCCGTATCGATAACTGCCGAAGAGGAGGATTTCGTGGATGTTTATGCCGATGCAGGAGTCATCTGGGACGATCTCGTAGCCTTTGCCGTAGAACATGAGCTGTATGGTGCCGAGAATCTTTCCCTGATTCCTGGTGAAGTCGGAGCTTCTGCCATTCAGAATATCGGTGCCTATGGCGTCGAAGCCTGCGATATTATCCACACCGTTCACACCGTTGAGATTGCCACAGGTCTTGTTCGCCACTTCTTACAGAGCGAGTGTGGCTACGGCTATCGTCAGAGTATCTTTAAAAAGGAACTTAAAGATCAGTATATCGTAACCGGGGTAACTTACCGCCTGCGCAAATCAGCAGATTTTGTTCTTTCTTACGGCAATCTGACAGCCATGCTTGAAGGCAAGGACGTTACACTCCGAAACGTTCGTCAAACAATCATTGAGGTGCGCGAGAGCAAACTTCCTGATCCTAAAATCGTGGGCAATGCCGGAAGTTTCTTTATGAATCCATTCGTACCTGTTGCTCAATACGATACTCTCAAGGCTACTTTCCCCGAAATGCCGCACTATCCTGTAGACCAGCATACCGTGAAGGTTCCTGCCGGATGGCTCATTGAGCAGTGTGGATGGAAAGGCAAAGCCCTTGGTAAAGCTGCTGTTCACGACAAACAAGCGCTTGTCCTTGTGAATAAAGGTGGAGCCACTCCAAACGAAATTGTTACGTTGGCGCAAACTATCTGCCACGACGTACAGCAAAAATTTGGAATTGCCATTCACCCCGAGGTCATCTATATCTAACGTAATACAAACAAAACAGGCATCGTTGAAAATCTTCATATTCAACGATGCCTGTTTTGTTTTTTGTTTACTCTGCAACTCCTACCTCGCGGGCAGCGTTCATCGAGTAAATATGTTTCAATTCTCCC
>JBOFXU010000194.1:0-8173 GCA_051654305.1 Bacteroidales bacterium
TTTTTTAGAAATAGATTTCGCCAAAGTATTCCGGACAGTGGAAGTTTGGTTTTTCTGTTGCAATCGGATTCCAGCTCAGGTAGTGAGGAAGCGATGTTTCGTCCGCACATTTGTAGAAATTCGCTTTGATTTTCTCCGGAAGGTTTGTTCCGTCTAAGCCAAGAACATCGAATGGGATGGCTACGATCAGATCCCAGGCGAATAGTCCCTGCATTTCGTGGAAAGGACGTGTGCCCAGACTCGGCATGCGAAGGATGGTTTTCATCTGTTCCGGGGAAAGAGAGGTTGCGTTATCTCTGTTTTCGCGTTTTGAAGCCAGACAAGTACCGATGCAGTTGAATTCGAAGTTGTAATACTCTTTTTCGCCCGGAATCTGAGCGAAGAATTCAACGCAGCTATCCTGCCATACAGGATCTTGGTCGTTGGTGTAAAGAGCCTTGAGGCAATTGCCGCGAACAAAGTAACGCAGGTATAATTTTGTGTCTGTACGTGCGATGTCGAATGTGCAGATCGGACGGTAAGGGAACTCACTCCAGTTGGCATGACCGATACTCTGGCGCACTGCACTCTCTTCCATCACATTGCTTATCTGGTCGGCATCCATTTGGTCCAACTCAGGAAGATAAGGTACATTTAAAGTTTTCATAGAGTTAATATTTTTGGGTTTTTGTATGTGTTTTTGGTTATATGAGTTGTGCTGCCCGTAATTGAGTAGCAGATGTATATAGTATTCCGAAGAATGAGAGGATGATGATGGCACCACCGACAATACGATTGATCAGGAAGAGCGTGCGCAGATTAAAGCGGTTGCGGAGTTTCCCGAAAATGGATGTGATGACCATCCACCAGACCAATGCCCCGAGGGCTACACCGAAGATACCGATCAGAACTTCTGACGGAAGGATGTCGGTATGGAAGAAATTCATGCGGGCAAATAACCCGATAAACAAGAATATGATCAATGGATTGGAGAAGGTGATAATGAATGCCGTAGCAAAATCTTGCCAGAACGTAGAACCACTGTTTTTTGTACCCCGAACACTTTTAACCGGATTTGATTTATAAATGAAATACCCGAATACGAGGAGGACAGCGCTGCCACCCAGCTGAAGACTTGCCTGATTTTTTTCAATAAAATCGGTTACAAAGTGTAATCCCAGTCCGGTGACCATGGCGTAAACGATATCCGAAACCATTGCCCCTAATCCACTAAAGAAACCATGCCAACGTCCTTTGTTTAAGGTCCGTTGAATGACTAAAACGCCAATAGGTCCCATAGGAGCAGAAACAAGTATTCCAATTAGTATTCCTTTTACTAATGTTAATATCATTGCTAAATAATCTTTCTTTTATATGTGCAAATATACAATCTTCGCTACAAGAAACAATCGAATGTAGTGTAATTTCCACCTTTTTTCTTACTTTTGTGCTTCGATTGGAAAGTTTCAAAACTCACATATTGTAATACAGAGAATGATTCGTTTTTTTAGAACCCCATCGCAGTCGGTGATCGCCGTAGGTGTTGATCGCGACTTGTCTCAAGAGGAAATTCAGAAATTAGTTTGGCTATTTAGCGAAGCTACTCCTGAATCAAGTGTAGAACTGGAAGGCTGGTTTGTCGGGCCCCGTAAAGAAATGATTACTCCTTGGAGTACGAATGCAGTTGAAATAACCCAGAATATGGGTCTTGCAGGAATCTTGCGTATAGAAGAATTCTTTCCTGTAAAGAGTAACGATGCGGCGCATGACCCTATGTTGCAGCGTCTATACAACGGACTCAATCAAACGATCTTTACGATTGAAAAACAACCCGAACCTATCGTTTATATAGACGATATCGCCTCTTACAACCAACAAGAAGGTCTTGCACTAAGCGAAGACGAGATTTCCTACCTCAATGAAGTTAGCCAGCGCATCGGACGTAAACTTACCGATAGCGAAGTATTTGGCTTTTCCCAAGTAAACTCAGAACACTGCCGTCACAAAATTTTCAACGGAATTTTTGTTATCGACGGAGAAGAAAAAGAATCCTCTCTTTTTAAATTAATCAAGAAAACATCTGAATATAATCCGAACAGACTGGTGTCTGCGTATAAGGATAATGTTGCCTTCAACGAGGGTCCGGTGGTGGAGCAGTTTGCGCCAGCTTCGGGAGATAAACCTGATTTCTTTGAAGTAAAGGATATCAAAACAGTGATTTCGCTGAAAGCGGAAACGCACAACTTCCCGACGACCGTAGAGCCTTTTAATGGTGCTGCTACCGGAACAGGAGGGGAGATTCGTGACCGTCTGGGAGGTGGTAAAGCCAGCTTGCCGATTGCGGGAACGGCTGTATATATGACTTCTTATCCACGTACGGAAGAAAATCGTTCGTGGGAGCAGGGGATGGCTGAGCGTGACTGGTTGTATCAGACTCCGGAGCAAATTCTGATTAAAGCGTCGAATGGTGCTTCTGATTTTGGGAACAAATTTGGTCAGCCGTTGATTTGTGGGTCATTACTTACGTTTGAACACGAAGAGAATAATAAGAAATATGCTTTCGATAAAGTGATCATGCTTGCCGGTGGTGTAGGTTATGGTACTTTGAGAGATGCCTTGAAGGGCGAGCCTCAGGTAGGCGATAAAGTTGTGGTTATGGGTGGTGACAACTACCGCATCGGTATGGGCGGTGGAGCTGTATCTTCGGTAGATACGGGTCACTATGCAAATGCTGTTGAGCTTAACGCGGTACAACGTGCTAATCCTGAGATGCAGAAACGTGCGGCAAATGTGATTCGTGCTTTGGCGGAATCGGATTACAATCCGATTGTGTCTGTACACGACCACGGTGCGGGCGGACACTTGAACTCCTTGTCGGAGCTTGTGGAAACCACAGGTGGTAAAATTAATATGTCGAAACTTCCGGTAGGCGATCCTACTTTATCAGCTAAAGAGATCGTGGGTAACGAGTCTCAGGAGCGTATGGGGATGCTTATCAAGGAGAAAGATATTGAGATGGTACAACGTATCGCTGATCGTGAGCGTGCTCCGATGTATGTAGTGGGTGAAGCTACAGGCGATATGAAGTTCATTTTCGAGCAGGAAGACGGCGAGTGTCCGATTGACCTGAAACTGGAAGATATGTTTGGTAGCGCTCCGAAAACCATTATGGAAGATAAGAGTGTGGAAGAGCATTTCGAAAATCCGGAATATGATGTGAACGAGCTGAACACGTATGTGGAAAATGTGTTGCAGATTGAAGCGGTGGCTTGTAAGGACTGGTTAACAAACAAAGTAGACCGTTCGGTAACAGGTAAAATTGCTCGTCAGCAATGTCAGGGTGAGATTCAGCTTCCATTGAGTGACTGTGGTGTAGTAGCGTTGGATTACCGTGGTAAAGCGGGTATCGCAACTTCTATCGGACACGCGCCTCAGGCAGCTATGTCTGATCCGGCTGCGGGTTCGGTGCTTGCTATTGCTGAATCATTGACGAATATCGTTTGGGCTCCGCTTACAGACGGTATCGAAGGGGTTTCATTGAGTGCAAACTGGATGTGGCCTTGTAGAAATGAGGGCGAAGATGCAAGATTGTACGCAGCAGTAGAGGCTTGTAGTGAGTTTGCTTGTGAGTTGGGTATCAATATCCCGACCGGAAAAGACTCGCTTTCGATGACTCAGAAATACGGCGATGAGAAGGTGTATTCTCCGGGCACGGTGATTATCTCGGCTGGTGCTGAGGTGTCGGACGTGAAAAAAGTAGTTTCACCGGTATTGGTAAATGATCCGAAAACTTCGATATATTATATTGACTTTTCTTTTGATGCATTCAAACTGGGAGGTTCGGCATTTGCACAATCGTTGGATAAAATCGGTGACGAGGTGCCAACGGTGCAGGACAGCGAATATTTCCGTGAAGCGTTTACTGTAGTTCAGACGTTGATCAACGATGGTCTGGTTCTTGCGGGACACGATATTTCAGCAGGGGGTATGATTACGGCATTGCTTGAAATGTGTTTTGCAAATACTAAAGGAGGTCTGAATATTTCTATCGACGAGATTGCAGAAACGGATATCGTTAAGATTCTGTTCAGCGAAAATCCGGGGGTATTGATTCAGGTTGCTGATCGTACGGCTGTTGAAAAAGTGTTGAAAGCTAAAGGTATCGGGTACTTGCGCCTTGGGAAACCAAAAGCGGAGAGAGAAGTATCGGTATTCAAAGGTGGAAAAACGCACTATTTTGATGTGGATGCACTTCGTGACTTGTGGTTTAAATCGTCTTACATGCTTGATCGTAAGCAGAGTGGAGAGGTTTGTGCAAAATCACGTTACGAAAACTATAAAAACCAACCTGTTACGACTGATTTCGGTGCGGAGTTTACGGGTAAACTGAGCGCTTACGGTATCTCTGCAGATCGCAGAGAGGCTTCGGGTGTAAAGGCTGCCATTATTCGCGAGAAAGGAGTAAATGGTGACAGAGAGATGGCATATTCACTGTATCTTGCGGGATTTGATGTGAAAGATGTTCACATGACTGACTTGATCAGTGGGCGTGAGACGCTGGAAGATGTAAACATGGTGGTTTATTGCGGTGGTTTCTCTAACTCGGATGTTATGGGTTCTGCCAAAGGATGGGCCGGAGGTTTCTTATGGAATGAGAAAGCAAAAGCAGCATTGGATAAATTCTATGCACGTCCTGATACGTTAAGTTTGGGTATCTGTAATGGTTGTCAGTTGATGGTTGAGCTTGGCTTGATCTATCCGGAACACCAGGATAAACCAAAAATGCTACACAACGATTCGCACAAATTCGAGTCGCAGTTCCTTGGATTGACTATTCCTCAGAACGATTCGGTAATGTTCGGAACGCTTTCAGGAATGAAATTAGGGGTTTGGGTAGCTCACGGTGAAGGAAAATTCCATTTGCCATACGCTGAAAACGAATACAATGTGATTGCTAAGTATGCATACGATGCTTATCCGGCAAATCCGAATGGTTCGGCTTACAACGTAGCAGGTATTTGTTCGGCAGATGGTCGCCACCTGGCAATGATGCCTCACCTGGAACGTGCAATCTTCCCTTGGCAGTGTGCTTACTATCCGAACGATAGAAAAGCAGACGATCAGGTAACACCATGGATCGAAGCATTCGTAAATGCTCGCAAATGGGTAGAAGATAAAATGTTGAAATAAAAGATAGAAAGAATAGGGGGATACAAACAAGGTATCTCCCTATTTTATTTTTTTGTACTTTCGTGCACAGAATAGATTGATACTTAAATATATGGAAAAAGAAATGCAGGGAAAAGCATCCTGTCTTGAGATCTTTCTGACTTTTGTCAAGATTGGTGCATTTACCATCGGCGGAGGCTGGGCTATGATTCCGATCATTGAGCGGGAGATGGTTGATGTGAAGGGATGGATAAAGAGAGAAGAGTTTATAGATCTGCTGGCTGTTGCACAGACAGCTCCGGGTCTGATTGCTGCCAACATTTCTGTTGTTGTGGGATATCGTCTGCGCGGGTATAAGGGAGGAGTGGTTTCGGTCCTGGGGACGATTCTGCCTTCATTTCTGATGATTCTGTTTATTGTGATGTTTCTGAGTGGGTTCAGAGGCAATGAATATGTAGAGAAGGCTCTTAAAGGGATTCGTCCGGCAGTGGTAGCCCTGATCATTGTGCCGGTGATTACGACAGCACGTACGGCGCATATTACTCGTAAAAGTGTTTGGTTTCCCCTGATTGTGGCTGTAGCTGTGGCATTTCTGAATATCTCACCAATTTATATTATCCTGATTGCTGCTGCGGGGGGAATTATTTACTCACACTATTTTCTAAAAAAGGAGATTGATAAAGAACTAAAAGAAGGGGAGGAGGAACGATGATTTATCTGCAACTGTTTCTGGTCTATTTTAAGATCGGATTGTTTGGTTTTGGGGGTGGATTTGCGATTCTTTCGCTGATTCAGCATGAAGTGGTTGAGGTGAATAAATGGGTGACGACAGAGGAGTTTACGGATATTCTTGCTATATCGCAAATGACACCTGGTCCGGTGGGCATAAATAGTGCTACATACATCGGGTATCATGCTTCGGGAAGTGTCTGGGGAGCGATAGTGGCTACGGTGGCTACGGTCTTGCCTTCGTTTATAATTGTCATACTTATTGCCCGTTTCTTCTTTGCTTTTCGCAAGAACAGATGGATTAGCGGTGCTTTTAATGGTATTCGCCCGGCAGCAGTGGGGCTGATTGCTTCAGCAGCATTAGTGTTGATGAATGGTACCAATTTTATGGACTGGATCAGTGTGGCTATTTGTGCCGGGAGTTTTATTCTTATGTATTTCCTAAAGCTTCACCCCATTTGGGTGATTGTAATCTCCGGGGTGATGGGGTACGTGATCTATTGACCCGGTTTATTCAAAATAAACCGAGAAGACCAACAGGCGTGACGTTGCTTTGTCGATAGCTTTTGTATAAGGTAGCCATTCGAGATTGGTGAGGTCAGTGCGTTTGTGTTGCAGGACGTCGCCCATTCCGAGGCAAACTTTCAATTCAGGAATCAATTTGAAGTATTGGAAATAGAATTCGCATCCGAATCCAAACTCGAGATAGGAGTTGAATCCCTTGAGTAGGAGCGGTTGGTCTTTCTTCGGGGTTAGATCGAATCCGAAGCTGAGCCCTGTCATCAGATAAGGGCGGGCGTTATTGAGACGTTTTGCCGCATATTTGAGGTTAAAGGGACAGAGCAGATAGGTGGAACGTATATCTTGTTCCTCGAGCATTGTATTGGTCCCGTAGTCGATGAATTGAATGTTCTTGCTTCCGAAAAGTAGGGTTGGGGATATTCTGAAGCTGACATGCTCGCTGATTCTGAAATTAGCCAGCAGACCAACATTGAAGCCGGGGCTAAAAGATGGCTGTTCGGCATAAATGGTTCGCCCATGCTCATCCATAATTCCATTGTGAGAAAAATTCAGGTCCTGGGTGTGCATACCTATAGAGAAGCCAAAGTTGTACCAGCGCATGTCGATATATGGCTGATTCATTGGTTTATACTCCTGACAGAATAGCGGAAGTGAGATTAACAATAAAAATAGAATAGATTTGATCTTTTTCACTATGTTTTTTGTTTTTACATGTAGAAATACGAAACGCTTTTCAAACGCTTATTATTGTAAAGCAAAGATAATATTAAAATGAAATTTCGTATCGGATATTTTTGTGTAAAACAAAAAGCGTGTATATTTGTCAAACATATTAGTGCTAATTTAAAAATAAAAAAACAATGGCTTACGTAATTACAGACGATTGTATCGCTTGTGGAACTTGTATCGACGAGTGTCCAGTAGAGGCTATCTCTGAAGGAGATATCTATAAAATTGATCCAGATGTATGTACTGATTGTGGTACATGTGCTGATGTTTGTCCTACAAGTGCAATTCATCCAGCTTAATTTTCGTGGATACAAAAATAAAAAAAGTGAGTTTCAGATGAAGCTCACTTTTTTTTGTTTCTGACCTTCTCTCTTACAAGAGATCTGGAATTGTATTTGTTTTGGATTGTGCGTGCTGAGACCGGAAGAGGGTATAATAAAAAAAGGAGCTTCATTTCTGAAACTCCTTTTTTTGAATTGGTGCGGATGAAGGGACTCGAACCCCCACGCCTCTCGGCACTAGATCCTAAGTCTAGCGCGGCTACCAATTACGCCACATCCGCATGACGATTACGGTTACAAAAGTAATGCTTTTTCTTAATACTGCAAGCGTTTTGGTCTTTTTTTTCGAAATAAAGAGATATTCTTTGGATTAATCCCTAAAATTGTAGAATTAGCCATTTATAAATATCGTTTCTTGCTTATTATGGAATGTTTGTTTGGTTTGTGAAGCTGGTGGATTGAAATAGGAGTAAGTGGTGTGGATGGGGATAGAAAAGAAAGGGATCAAGTCAAAAAGTTGTGGGGGATCCGTGAAAAATTTAACTTTGTATCGTAATAAACGCACACATTTATGTCTGAAACTATAGATTACTCAGCCCTTTTATCCTGCTTCCTACCCGAAGGTATTCTTGACTATTTCATTGTTACTCGGTATGAGTTTACCAATACCTCTTTCAGTATCTGGTTGGAGGAAAAGAATGATATACCTGAAGAGTTGAATGGGTTAAAAGTGCATTCGAATGGGTTCTTCAGAGAGATTACCG
>JBOFXU010000195.1:0-6479 GCA_051654305.1 Bacteroidales bacterium
AGTGAACTTGCAGTAAATAGGTTCGTGCATGCAAGGATGAATAGAAGAACGAATTTGTTCATTTTAATATTTGTGATATTGGTTATTTCGAGGTTCGGTCCACAAATATAATATTTATTTTAATGAGTTTTTGTCTGAGGAAGGGTAAATTAGGTGGGGATGTATTTTTCTGTTACAGGCAGGCTTTCCTTCCGGTTGTAATTTATCTGAGGGAATTTTGTTGTATTTTTGTTTGAGAATCACATTATTCAGCTAAATCAGTTCATATGTTGCACAATTTTCAGGAGGCTGTAGATGTATTACATCTTCCGTCTCGTTTCACCTTTCCGTTTCACTATACTCCACATCCTCTATGCTGCAGGGCTGCAGAAGAAGTGAAGGCGTATATTGCGTCCAGGCCTGAATGGGAGCACGAGTTAAAGACAGGAAAAATGTTTGGTGTCTTGGTTGTGCAACACTCTGACGGACGGATCGGTTACCTGTCAGCGTATTCGGGGATTCTGGCGCAACGCAATGATCACGAATTTTTTGTGCCTGCTGTTTTCAATATGATCTCTCCCGGGAGCTATTTCAAAAGAGAAGAGGCCCGTATTTCACAAATTAATGTAAGAATAAAATCTCTTCAGAATAACTCTGATTATGTCAGACTTCAGAATGAGCTGAATGATCTGAAATCCGCTGCTGAGGTAAAGCTGAAAGCTGCGAAAGACGAAGTTAAACGTGCAAAGCTCAGCCGGGAGTTGAAGCGCGAACAGCAGATCACTCCGGAGGAAGCAACATTACTGGTCCGTGAGAGTCAGTTTCAGAAAGCAGAGCTAAAACGATTGGAGCGTTTCTTGAAAGATGAGATTCAAGAAGCTGAAAAGGCACTGGTTATTTTCGAGGAGGAGCTTAAAGTGCTGCGCCAGGAGCGAAAAAGCAGCTCTGCAGCACTTCAGAAATGGCTGTTTGATCAGTTTGAAATGCTGAATGCTTTAGGTGAAAAACGCTCACTTTCGGATATTTTTGCTGAAACGGTGCAAAAAACACCTCCAGCGGGGGCTGGAGAATGTGCCGGACCGAAGTTGTTGCAGTATGCTTACCAAAATGGGTTAAAGCCATTGGCGATGGCGGAGTTTTGGTGGGGAGATTCTCCCAAAACGGAGTTACGCATTCATGAACACTATTATCCGGCATGCAAGGGGAAGTGTCAACCGATTTTGCAACATATGATGATTGGACTCGAAGTTGATCCAGATCCTATGCTGCTTCATAATGGGGGAGCTGCATTTTCTCCCGAGATTATTTTTGAAGACGACTGGATCCTGATTGTAGATAAGCCTGCCGGTGTACTTTCTGTCCCTGGAAAACTCCCGACTGAATCTGTTTATAGCTGGGCACACCAGAACTATCCTCAGGCAACCGGGCCAATGGTTGTCCATCGACTCGATATGGCTACTTCCGGATTGTTGCTGATTGCAAAAACGAAGGAGGTTCATCAGAAGCTTCAGGCGATGTTTGCTTCCCGGGATATCCGGAAAAGATATATTGCCTTGCTTGAAGGCGTATTGAGTCAGAAGCAAGGAGAGATTCATCTCCCTTTATGCCTTGATCCGATGGACAGACCCAGACAAATGGTGAATTACGAATTTGGAAAACCGGCTCACACGATTTTCGAAGTCCTTTCTGTCTCTGGAGGTAGAACTCGTGTAGCCATGTATCCTTTGACCGGAAGAACTCATCAGTTACGAGTACATGCTGCTCACTGTAACGGGTTGAATATGCCTATTTGTGGCGATAATCTCTATGGGATATCTTCAGACCGCTTGTATTTACATGCAGAACAACTCATATTTAAGCATCCGGTTACAGGGGTAACAATAGCTGTAGAAGCAAAGACACCCTTTTAATGATGTGCGAGTGATTAACACTTGCACATCATGTTTTTTTTAGCTGTATCGGTTTATTCTTTGAATAAAATGGAAGATATAAGCTTGATAATTAAATCGAAAGAATTTTTATTGACTTTATTTTACAGAACTTGCCGTATTAATTTGAGTATATAATTTTTTTTATATATTTGCGCTATGATATTTTAAACCTTAAAATAATCACATGTTGTTTAAGCTGGATCTTTTAATGAATCTACCTTGAGAAACTAATTCTTGAATGAAGGCATGTCGTGTCTTCTCCTATAACTAAATCTTTATATCATTTCTGCTTTTTATTCATTTTATATAGTAATTACCTAATATGAAGAGAAAACATCGAAATTTAGTTTCCCTGTTTTGTTTTTCTTTAGCGTTTTCGGGCTATGGTCAAAAAGTAGTCAAAGAGAATGTTGAGTCATTGATTAAATCTGTTCCTCAATCTTCCTATGAAAGAGTCGAAACAGAACGATTGCTCGCAGATACTCTCTACATGAGAATGCTGAAAGAAGGATGGACCATGGAGGAAATTCTTCGGGTGACAGACCAGTATGTTTCCAAAAACATCAAAGAAGTAAAAGGTTCAACGGAATTTGCAATGTACGCAAAGACCCTGAAACCAGTGTTCTACCGACAAGCTTCCATGGATCAGGATATTATGCCTGAAGCTATTTCTGAGGAGCGAAAACAGACACAAGCTGCCGTTTTGTCTATGGCCGGGGATCCCAATGAATATGTGCCCCGTCAGTTCTATGATGCAACGTCACGTTTCACCAAAAGAGAGCCGGGATTATTTAAGCAAATGCTTATTCATCCGGCAGGAGGACGTATCGAGTGGATGACACTGCATCCGGACGATCCGGACAGACTTATGGTAAAGCCCGACGGTGATGGAATCTGGCGAACAGATGATATGGGCCGGACATGGGATTGTGTCACAGATCGAATCCCCAATCGTTATCACCGAGATCAGATCGGAGCGCATGCTATACCGGTCGATCCGGACGACTGGAACCACTTCTATGCTTTCCCGACCAATGGAAATCCGGTATATCAGACCACGGATGGGGGTAAAAGCTGGCGACAGATTCAGGGAGCAACACATAAAGGATTTAAACGCGGTTATGCATTCCGGGATGCCCGCGGAAAACTCAAGTTTATTGGAGCCAATCCAAGTACAAGCTGGGATAGTAAGCTTTGGCTTAGTCAGGATACCTGTAAAAGCTGGCGACAAATTACTATGCCTGTCAGCGAGATGGATGTGCATCCGCAATCCGGATCACGTGGATTCTGGTTTCAGGAGTTTGCATTCCATCCGACAAACCGGGATATTGTTTACATTCCTACCTCACGAAGTATCCTACGCACTACCGATGGAGGGGATACCTTTCATAAACTACGATTTAAAGTATTTAATTCAGATAGTACAGTCCTGAGAAGTGATACTACAGTATTTCCTCTTGCGGCTACATCTCCTATGTTTATGGAAATAGATCCGAATAACCCGAAAAATATTTGGGCGGCTCTTGGTATCCGTGAACCAAACAAAACAGCATTGTATCGTTCCAGAGATGGTGGCGAAACCTGGATTACCCTTCAGGAGCCAACAGCAGGTATTGGTTCTGGTACAATCTTTGGAAATGAAGCACCTTGGGGCTGGTTGGGAGGATTTGGAGTGAATTTTACCGATACGAACTTTATCTATGGATGTTCCATGAGCTCCGCATGGAGTGAGGACGGAGGACGAAACTTCAAGGAATATTCATGGGTAAACCGCATGAAAGGATATTATCCGGACGGAGTTCTTTATCATGTTGCATGTGCACGACATAATGCCGATAATCACGTTATCAAGTCTCATAAGTCCGGTCGGGTTTTCAGAGGTTCGGATGCCGGTATTCTGATGAGGGATAAAGGTATTAATAATCATGAGTGGACAAATATCTCCGGGAATATGGGGCAAATGCTCTTCTATCATCTTGGAGTGAGCGAATTTGGAGCACAGATGGTAATGGGGAATACACAGGATGTTGATGCTCAGTACTATCGCAGAGGTCGTTGGAGCCACTGGCAGGGGTATGAGGGGTCAACAGCCTTTACAAACCCTTATTCCGGAGAGGAGTATCACTCCGGAGGGCGCGAAGGCCGGACATGGATTGAAGGACAAAACTTTTCATCCTGGAGTAAAGGATTCTCAAAAGCGAATGTTTGTACCGGAGATTGGTTCTTACTTCGTGATAATGCGAATCCGGATGGCACTTATTTTGGCCGCATTCAGGATTTCGGAAGTACGACTAAGCCTCTTGACCTGATTAATGGAGCACGTGTCATTGACTATGCATTGGCCCGCAATACACCTCAGGGGACACTGTATGTGATCACAAATAATTATGAGTGGTACAAGTCTCTTGATCAAGGAGATACGTTTGTGAAGATGAAACGTCCGAGTTACAATGCAAATTATCCATCGTTCAATAGGATTGCAGTAAATCCGGATAACGACAAGGAAATCTACCTTGGTGGGCGCAATCTGCTTTATAAAACAACCAATGGAGGTTCAACCTGGGAAAATATCACGTATGACCTGCCGAAGAATATGGATTGCAATAACTGGATGTATCATGAAGGTAGTGGTGATATCTATTTTGTGTCCCATTCTCATGGTATTTTCATTCTTGAAAATGGAACAAAAAACTGGAAGTTCTGGACGAGAGGGGTGAATGTTCCAAGTTTAAGTGGTGCAACCATTTCGTATCCTACTCAGGAGATGGTTTGGGCAGACTATGGACGCGGAGTTTGGGCTGCCGATCTTCAAAACCCAGCAGACCGCTTCTTCAAAAATGGCTTCCAATTGAAGGAAGAGAGCCATGTGGAAGGCCGTAGAACGATCGGGATTGATACTCATTGGACAATTCCTGAAATCTATACTTACCGTTGGTACGTAAATGGTGTGGAGCAGACCGAGCAAAAAAACAGATTCTTCTTCGGAGATCAGTTAAAAGCTGGAGATGAGGTAAAACTGACTATTCAGATGATTGAATCCCCGGATGTTCAAACGCAATCAGCATCATTTAAAGTAGAAGAATCAACTTCAGCAGAGATGGATCATTCTCCAAAATTTGCGATCTCTTCCAATGGGAAAGGCCGTGTTGATCTTGGATATGTTGATCTGTTCAGAAAAGAGTTTACAATTGATTTCTGGGTGAAAGCTCAAAGCAATGGTGTGATTCTGGCAAACAGACAGGTGAATTATGCAGCCGCAAAAGGATTTTTGTTGCGTTACGATAATGGTAACTTGTACTTCACTTACTCTCCGGATCATATCTTCCCGCAGCCAAATAATGAGGTTGCTTTCAAACAGGATGAACACCTGAATGCAGGAGCAATGACTCTGAATGAGTGGACACACGTGGCTGTATCACAGAAGCAGGATAGTATTGTCGAGGTCTATGTAAATGGACAGAGACGTGTTTCTTCATCCCGCATCTTACCTGAGTATGATCTCAATAATGCCGTTTATCTTTCACTTTTTGCTGATGGATATGAGCAGAACCCAATGGAAGGTGCAGTGGATCAGCTTCGTGTTTTTGGTAAACGTATGGATTCAGCAGGCATTCGTCGTCTGATGTACAGAAAAGCTAATATTGGAGAAGATAAACTCTATTTTATGCATGATTTTAATACTCCGCAGTTGTCATCACTTCGCGAGTCTTTCAGTCAGGCAGAAGTAAAATCACGGATTAAGGCAGAAGTCTCATTTGTGCCAACTCCGCTTCCGTTATCATTTAATGCAGTAGCTGTTGGAAGTGCCGGTTCAGACAATCGTCCTTTTGGCGATGCTCAGGATACTCTGGCTTTTGTGTCTTTGAATAAAAGTGCCGAAAAATCTATGCTTGTAGCAAAAAGTTTTTCCGATACACTTGCATTTAAGGCAAATCTGGATCCTAAATACCATCAGGTAAAACAAGGTGTATTCTACTTTGAATGTTTCGATCAGGTTGAAAGTACAGATAGTGTGACCTTCCGTATTCCAAATTCAGACTCAATGCGCGATGGTCAGATATATTCTTCAGAAAGAAACTGCGTATCACCGTACTGGCAGGAAGCAACTACTTATCGTGTAGATTCTGTATCCGGCGAATATGTATTTACACTTCCGGTAGCCGAAATGAATCGTCGTATGTTCGTAATGGTAGAGTTAAGTTCTGCGATTAAACTTTCTGTAGCTCAAAGCAACAGTGTAAACCATAAAGTGTACTCTGCAGATTCTCTGAAACTAAATATCAATGCTACGTTGGTGAATGGCATGGAGGAACCATTGCAGGCTTATAGTCTCAAGGCAGATGCTGAAGGAGGAGAGTTTACCTCACCATTGTACTTTGTGAAAGGACAGGCTCAAACATCATTGAACTTCCCGAAAAACTGGTTAGGCAATTTTGGAGATGTTACTAAAGTAATGTTACGTGGAGAGGATGATAAAGTTATTCCTTTCCAGTTGAATCTCGAAAACCGTATTTTCCCTCGTTCGAATCAGTCGTATCTTGAGATCAGAGGAGGAGGGGCTATTGTTGG
>JBOFXU010000196.1:0-10745 GCA_051654305.1 Bacteroidales bacterium
AGCAGGGAGTCCTGTTCCTTCTTTTTTGGTCGCTCTGCATAATTAAAGTGCAGTAACTTTTTCTCTTTGGAAAAACGCAGACCGGTGGATAACCCGTAGCCCAAAGGGATTCCTTGCCCTTCTTTTACTTCTACCTCAATCGGTTTATATTTCGCAGGATTAAACTTCTTTGAAGAAAATTCAGCCGTTGAGAAATAGAACAAACGAGGCACAGCTGTGGCTGCAGTATCGGATGTTGCAAGAAAAGCACCCTGATCACCATATTCATCGAGACTCACCCCTGAAATTTTACCCAGCTTTGAATCAAATAGCTTTATTCTCTTCTTAAAATCTGTCACATACACAGATTTCATGGAGTCGGCTTCAACAGAATAGAGTACAAAATTGGCTCTTTTATCAAAGGTAAAAGTCCCGATACTATCAATAAGGAGTGAATCTCCGGTCTCTACATTTCTGATTGTCAACCGCTTGAATGTTTTGTTCTTACTATTCTTTATTGCAGTGTCACGTGGAACGGTAAAGTCATGCTTAAGAAATAGATATGGCGACTCAGTTGCCGTACGAATCTCCGTTTTAGGATTAATACGAGTACGCTTCTGAGCATAAATATCATAAAAGAAAAGTGTATCCACGGGTAATTTATCCTTCTTTACCTTTTTCAATTTTGCCATCCGAAGAGAATCTGCAAAAGGCTTTATGCTATATGTAGCATACTTATCGTTATTGAAAAAGACCAGATTGGTACCTCGGGACTCTTCCAATATACTCTTCCCTTCGGGATTTTGAATATAAAGAGTTCCATCTCCCTTTTGAGGATTGATTTCATACGACACAAAAGAGCCATCGCCTGAAATAACTGTTTTATCAATTTGCTTCCATGAATCATAGACGCTATGATCAAGTGGCTTCTTTTGAGCTGTCAGAGCAAATGAAAAACAAGTGAATGCGAAGAGTAATTGCTTTTTTCTCATTCCTTAGATTGAATTAGTTATATAACACACAAATATAAACCATTTAAACCCAAAAAGAAGCAAATAACAAAGATTATATGCTGTGAATCAACGGATTCAGAATCAATTAAAAAAAGGGGGTAAGATCCGACACAGATCTCACCCCCTTATTCTATATATTATACCGGTACAACACCCTGAGCAGCCAAAAGCTCCAGACTCAGGTCTTTCAATTTGTATTTCTGAATCTTACCACTTCCGGTCATCGGGAATTGCTGAACAAAGAAAATATACTTTGGAATTTTATGACGCGAAATAGCTCCTCGACAGAACTCCTTCACATTTCCCTCACTGATCTCAAATCCCTCTTTCAGAATGATGAACGCTCCAATCTCTTCCCCGTATTTTTTGGAGGGAACTGCAGCAACCTGTACATCCTGAACTCCTTCCATCTTATACAGAAACTCTTCGATTTCGCGGGGATAGATATTTTCTCCTCCTCGGATAATCATATCTTTTATTCTTCCCGTAATACAGAAGTTCCCATCCTTTCGCTTAACTCCGAGGTCTCCGGAATGCAGAAATCCATTCTCATCAAGGATCTCAGCAGTTGCTTCAGGCATTTTATAATATCCTTTCATAATATTATATCCCCGGCAACACATCTCACCCTGAACACCATCCGGACACTCCCTGCCAGTTTCAGGATCAATCACCTTCACTTCAATATGAGGTAATTCTCGTCCGACTGTTGCAGATCTCACTTCCATCGAGTCATCTACATGACTCTGAGTCATTCCGGGTGACGCTTCAGTCAAACCGTACACACTGGTGATCTCCTTCATGTTCATTTTACTCATTACTTCCTCCATCAACCACTGCGGACATAATGATCCAGCCATGATCCCTGTGCGAAGAGATGACAAATCAAACATACTGAACATCGGATGATTCAATTCCGCAATATACATCGTAGGTACTCCATACAAAGCAGTACATCTCTCTTTATGAACTGAGGCAAGAACAACCAACGGATCAAACTTTTCCAACAACACAGCTTTTGCTCCATGTGTAACGACTGCCATCATTCCGAGAACAATACCAAAACAGTGAAACAATGGAACAGGGAGGCACAAGCACTCTTCTGATGTAAAACGCATACACTGACCGATAGAGTAGCCGTTGTTGGTAATATTAAAGTGACTAAGCATTACTCCCTTGGGAAACCCGGTCGTACCCGAAGTATATTGCATATTCACTATATCGTTAGCTTTCACTTTGCTCTTTTCAAGGTCAAATTGTTCCTCCGAAATCAGATCAGAAAGCAACATAAGCTCGGAAGTATTATACATTCCACGGTATTTCTCCTGACCGATAAAGACCACGTTTTTCAGAAATGGGTATCTTTCAGAGTTGATTTTTCCCCGAGGCTGTTGCTTAAGCTCCGGCAACATTTCGTAGATCATCTTCGGATAATCACTGTCAAATGTGCCATCGGTAATACAAATCGTATGCAGATCGGCATTTCCAACAAGATATTCAAGTTCGGTCTGTTTGTAATTGGTATTAATGGTGACCAGTACAGCTCCGATTTTAGCCGTTGCAAACATAAACGTATTCCAATCGGGAACATTCGTTGCCCAGATTCCTACATGATCACCGTTTTTTACACCGATCGCCATGAGGGATTTGGCCAAACGATCCACACGTTCATTAAACATACGGTAAGAAAACCGAAGATTACGGTCAGAATAGACTATAAAATCTTTATCAGGGGTTTCGTTGGCCCACTTTTCAAGCCATTGCCCTAATGTTAACTCATATAACATAATGTACTATTATTTAGAAGGGCGTATAGATTACAGCAAGTACGCGTGCCGCTTGACCATTTGACGCATGAACATGATGAGGAACAATGGAATCATAGTAGATACTATCATCCTTTTTCAAAAGATAGGTACTTGTCCCGTAACTAATTTCAATCTCTCCATCAAGCACATAGACAAACTCTTCTCCTTCATGAGAGGACATAATAAAATCTCCATGACCACAGGGATCTATAGAAATAGAGAAAGTCTCCATATGGCGGCCCGCTTTTGACTGCGACAAAGCATGATAATTCATATGGCGGCATTCATCTTTCCCCCAAAGTGAGACTTTAGAATCTTTCTGTTTGTGTGAACGAGACACAACCGGACCCAATTCTTCATGATCGTCCATAAACGAGCCAAGTCGTACCCCCATGGCACGGGCTATTTTAATGAGGACTGCAATCGATGGAACCTGATTGCTTTGTTCTATTTTCTCAATCTGTTGCATATCCAGTCCTGCAAGTTCTGCAACTTCGCTAATTGTCATATTTTTAGTTTCTCGGAGTGAACGTATACGTTCGCCGATTGCAACTGTTTTTTCCATAATAAAAACGATTTATGTTTTACATTTTAAAACAATACCGCCACAAATATATACAAATTACTATCATATGGATAAAATATATGTAATTTAGATACATTTTGAGGAAAAAACTCGAATAATAGAGAGATGATGGTATAAATCAATCATTTTCAGAAGAGTGAAAAATGGAAATGATGAAAATACGGAGATTTTCCGCAATACGAATAATAGAGAGAAAAAAGAAGATCTGATATAGGATATAAAAAGCAGGTTTTGCTACTATTAAAGTAGAATAAGAAAGGAATAGGGAAGAATGGGTATAAAAAAAGGGAGAAAGCTTTACAGCTTCTCCCTTTTTAATGTCCTGATACAAGAAATTATTTTCTGATACCAAGTTCTTTAATGATAGCACGGTATCTTTCGATATCGTTAGCTTTTAGATAATCCAAAAGACGACGACGTTTACCTACTAACATTTTAAGAGCTCTCTCAGTGCTATAATCTTTGTGATTTGCCTTCAAGTGTGAAGTCAAATGCGAAATACGGTACGAAAATAATGCAATCTGCGCTTCTGATGAGCCAGTATCAGTATTAGACTTTCCGTATTTTGCGAAGATTTCTTGTTTCTTAGCTGAATCTAAGTACATGTTGATAATTATTATATTGTTAAACAAAATCGATGCAAAGGTAACACTTTCTTCCTGACACGCAAGAGCTTTTTAGTTTTTTATCAATGATTTATGCGATTAATATCGTACCTTTGCGGCATATATTTGATATTATATGCAAAAGATTAGAAACATTGCAATTATTGCACACGTTGACCACGGGAAGACAACTTTAGTAGATAAAATGCTACTTACTGGTCAACTGTTCAGAGACAACCAACACACAGGTGAGTTAATTCTTGACAACAACGACCTGGAGCGTGAACGAGGTATTACTATCTTGTCTAAGAACGTATCAATTTCTTATAAAGGTTATAAGATTAATATTATTGATACTCCGGGCCACGCCGACTTCGGTGGAGAAGTTGAACGTGTACTTAACATGGCGGATGGTTGTTTGCTACTTGTTGATGCTTTCGAAGGACCAATGCCTCAGACGCGTTTCGTGCTTCAGAAAGCTTTGGAGATGGGACTTAAACCAATCGTTGTCGTGAATAAGGTTGACAAACCAAACTGTCGTCCTGACGAGGTTCACGAAATGGTATTTGATTTAATGTTTAGCCTGGATGCTAACGAAGAACAGTTAGATTTCCATACAGTTTACGGTTCTGCGAAGAACAACTGGATGAGTGCTGACTGGAACAAGCCTGCTGAAGATATTACATATGTATTGGATTCAATCATTGAGCATATTCCTGCACCAATTTTCATGGAAGGTTCTGCTCAGATGTTGATCACTTCATTAGACTATTCTTCTTATGTTGGTCGTATCTGTATCGGTCGTGTTCACCGTGGTGAGCTACGCGAAGGTATGGATGTCATGCTTTGTAAAAAAGATGGTTCTAAAATTAAACAACGTATCAAAGAGGTACACGTTTTCGAAGGACTTGGACGCCGCAAGGTTGAATCAGCTGCTTCTGGAGACATCTGTGCTTTAGTAGGTATCGACGGTTTCGAGATTGGAGACACTATTGCAGATGCTCAAAATCCGGAAGCTTTGGATCCGATTGCTATCGACGAACCAACAATGTCTATGACGTTTACAATCAATGACTCTCCTTTCTTTGGAAAAGAAGGTAAATTGGTTACTTCTCGTCACATTCATGATCGTTTGATGAAAGAGTTGGACAAAAACTTAGCACTTCGTGTACACAAATCAGAAGATTCTGACTGCTGGACTGTGTTCGGTCGTGGGGTTCTTCACTTATCGGTTTTGATCGAAACTATGCGTCGCGAAGGATATGAGCTTCAGGTTGGTCAGCCACAGGTAATTATCCGTGAAATTGACGGAGTTAAATGTGAGCCAATCGAGCAGTTAAGCATCAACTGTCCTGAAGAAGCATCGAGCAAAATTATCGATGTGGTAACTCGTCGTAAAGGTGAATTATTAATGATGGATACGAAAAATGATCGTATTTTCATGGAATTCAACATGCCTTCTCGTGGTATTATCGGTCTTCGTAACTACGTACTTACAGTTTCTGCGGGAGAGGCAATCATGGCTCACCGTTTCAAAGAATACCAACCGTACAAAGGCGAAATCGAAAAACGTGTGAATGGTGCGATTATCGCTATGGAAACAGGTACTGCTTTTGCATATGCCCTTGATAAACTACAGGATCGTGGTAAATTCTTCGTTGCTCCGCAAGAAGAGATTTACGCTGGTCAGGTGATCGGAGAGCACTCAAAAGACAATGACCTTGTTGTAAACGTAACGAAATCGAAAAAACTTACGAACATGCGTGCTTCAGGTTCGGATGATAAAGCGAAACTGGCTCCTCCGATTATCTTCAGTTTGGAAGAGGCTCTTGAGTACATCCGCGAAGATGAATACGTAGAGGTTACTCCTCTTTCAATCCGCCTTCGTAAAATCGTATTGGACGAAAACGAACGTAAACGCGTTTCTAAAAAATAAAACGTACAGATAACAATACAGAACACCTGTTGATGCTATTCTCTATTTATTCATAAATAACGATTGCATTAACAGGTTTTCTGTATTATATACTCATTCATTATGCAGACTAACTTCAGAAAGATCGGTATCATCGTTGCGATGGGCAAAGAGTATGAACTGGTTAAAAACCTCCTGAGCAACGCAAAGGAACAAAAGATTCTTACCTTCGATTTCTGTGAGGGGAGCATCGGCAATAAAGAAATTGTATTGCTAAAAAGTGGTATCGGTAAAGTGAACTCTACGATTGCCACACTTGAAATGATCTCTCACTTCTCTCCGGACTGTGTGATCAATACAGGAGTGGCAGGAGGGATTGACCAATCCTTACGTGTCGCTGATATTATTGTAGGTAAATCCTCATGTTATCACGATTTCTACTGTGGTGATGTAAACGATCACCAGGCGGAACTGGGATATCCTGAATTCATATCTGGAGACAGCCGCCTGATTGAAAGCCTGAAAGAGGCATCGAAGGAGATGACTAATATTCAGTTTGGACTCATCTGCACAGGCGACCAATTTATCACAAACCGCGAGGAGCTTTTTAAAATTAAAGCAAAACATCCAGCAGGTCTTGCCGTAGATATGGAATCAAACAGTATTGCTCACACCTGCTTTATGCACAACGTTCCGTTTATCAGCTTCCGTATCATCAGCGATACTCCATGGGTTGATAATCACGAGGAACAATACCTGAACTTCTGGGAAGAGGCTCCTCAAAAAACCTTTGCCCTGCTTCAGAATTTATTATCAAATCTGTAATACGTAACCAAAGGATATGGAAAAAATTGCCAGCTTTACAATTGATCACCTGCGTATGAGCCGTGGTATTTTTGTTTCCCGAAAAGATACGATCGGAAACGAAACAATCACGACCTTCGATATTCGTATGAAGACTCCAAACCGCGAACCTGTTCTTGGTCAGGCTGAAATTCATACCATCGAACATCTCGCTGCAACCTTCTTGCGCAACCATGCTCAATGGAAAGATGCAGTGATTTATTGGGGACCTATGGGGTGTCAAACCGGAAATTATCTGATAATGAAAGGTGATCTTCGCTCGGAAGATATTGAAGAATTAGTGAAAGAAACATTCCGTTTCATCAAAGATTTTGAAGGAGATATTCCGGGAGCTACTGCTAAAGATTGCGGAAACTACCTGATGAATAATCTGCCAATGGCGAAATTCGAGGCAGAGAAATTCTATAACGAAGTGCTTTGTCAAATGACAGATGCAAACCGCATCTATCCACAATAAAAGCAAAAAAGGGAGAGTCAGTTCAGACTCTCCCTTTTTTGCTTTTATTTCTGTTTGTAGACTCTCACCCAATCGATTTCCATTTCAACCGGAAGGTGTGCCGGATCAATCTTACCAACCCATGATCCTCCTAATTGCATATCAATAAGGATGTAATAAGGATCATTGAAAGGCCATTGTCCCTGATCTTCAAGATCCGGACGACGAGGATATGTAAAGGTCTCTTTTCCATTAAGAAGGAAAACAATCTTATCCGGATGTTTCTCTACTCCGTACACATTCCAGTCCGAAACATTTGCTTTCGAAGTTCCCGAATGTTGCGGATTTGAAGTCTGTTTCAATACATAAGTATATTTCGTATGGACTGTTTGATAAATAATATTATCAAAATTCAGGTGCTCCATGATATCAATTTCTCCACTATCCGGCCATTTACGGTCCTCAATATCTGGTAACATCCAGAATGCCGGCCAGCAACCTGTAGCAGAAGGTAGCTTCGCACGAATCTCCACCTTTCCGTAGTCGATCGAGAACTTCCCTTTTGTTTCAAGTCCACCAGTAATATAGGTAGCTGTATCTGCAGGATTATCGTTCACCATTCCGCGTAGAATCAATTTCCCATCACGTACGTCGTACAAACGCTCATCTGGCGACATGAAGTTTTTCCAGTCCGCATTTCCACGCTGGATCTTACTCCACTTCTTATTATTAATCTTTTTATTAAACTCATCTTTCCAAACCAGCTTCCATTCTGCCGGTTTCTCTGCATAAACGTTTATCGCACTGCCCGCAAGCAAACATGCAACAAATAGTTGTTTGAATTTAGTCATCGTGTAATACTTTGATTTTAAGTGTATGTCTTACAATTGTGATATATCTATGGTAACAGCCGATGGGAAAATGCGCTGTGAATCGTAGAACAAAGCACAGCTATTGATCATGTGAGAAAGCTCAGGCTTTAGTTTTCCACGAAAAGCCTCTTTACCATTTACTCTGACGACGATCTCTTTCTTTAAATCGACCAGTTTTTCGTTCAGATAAATGGTAAACTTACCTGTTTTTGCCATCTCATAACTCTTTTCATATCTCACAGGAAATCCCCAACGCTCACTAAACTTGATTCCTTTATAAGATACAAGATCCACATGCATGTCGATAACATTCCCTTCGATACTCATTTCATAGGTCGTACGGGTATCTTCGTTTGCATTGGAACGTTCGTTTACAACAAGATTATAAAATGCATCACGATAAAGGCCGTCCATCGGGAAATTCTCCCAGTGAATATACTTCGGATATGGATTGCGGGTGAACTGCTTCAACCACGGAGTGGTCGGAGAGTAATCAATACTGTGTCCCTTTCCGGGTATTAATTCGATACGATGGTTGTAATAATCCGGATGCTTTGCCTGCATACGTTCAAGCTCATTTTTTGTTTCTTGCGTAAGCAAGTGGCGCTCAAACATGTGGTCCTGATCTCCCGTAAGGAACGAAAAAGCGATATTACTGTAATTCTCTGCCGGTGCATTGATTAGAGGCTCGCCTCCTGCCATAGGTCCTGCTCCTGCCAGATAATCGGCATAGAAGGATGCCAGTCGCTGACTGCCATATCCCCCCTCCGAAATTCCGAAAAAGTAGATTTTATTGGGGTTGATCGTTTCAGAAACCATCAACTGACGCAGAAGTTTCTCCCAGGCATACTGCTTCGATTTCTGCCACCAGCGGTAATAATTCTCCATCTGAGGAATCTGAGGAATAAAATAGGCAGATGGAGCATCCTCGAAGTTTTGACAGATACGAATACCGGTAGCCCACTCATTATCTTTATGGCCCGATCCGTGAATGTATAAGAAAAATGGGAAACCACCTTCGGGCATATCGCCCTTACTGCCCCAATAAAAAGGCATTATCGCATTGGGTTCAAGTTGTTGGGGCAAAGGCCATTTGCCAATATTTTTTTCGGACAATGGAGCTAAAGCTGGAAGTTTATCTTCACTTAAACGATGATTTGCATCCACCCACGCTTGCCATACCATCTGCTGAGAAGCTTTCACCTCCTTAGTTTTTAATTTCTTTTGAACAGGTACAACAAGTGTTTTTCCTGCTAAATAGTCGGCAAAACTTTTACTAATCTCACCTGAATTTTGAGCTTTGGCACTATTGAATCCAACAAGTGCAAGTAATAAAAAGGTGGCTTTTGATCTCGTCCAAATATCTTTTTTTATCAACATGATTATTCCTCTAATTATTATATCCTACAGACTTGGTCAAAATTAAGAAAAAAACAATGATTACAATGTCTGTTAGGGTTGAATAACGATGATTTTGCCATAGATATCTCACAGAGAATAGTGGAAATACAAAAATAGCAAGGAGTGAATTCTGATTCAGAGCTCACTCCTTGTTTTTTTATAATCCTGCTTCAAAGACTCTAATCCACTTTTCAATCCTGGATCTTACCACACTATGCGAAGCATCGAAATGATTCACAATAATAGCAATAGCATACCTTTTACCACCTTTATCGAGAAAGCCGGCATAACTTAATACACCACCCATAGATCCACTCTTGAGACGTAAGCGATTCCCCATACTTCCATCTGAAAAAAGAGATTTAACTGTACCTTCTTTTCCTGCGATAGGCAGTGAGTTATAAAATGATTCAGCGATCTGCTGCTCTTTCATACTCAGAGCAAGCATACGAGACAGGTAATCCGTGGTAACGCGGTTCATCGGGGAAAGTCCGCTACCATCAAAAATTAGCATTCCACCTTTTGAAAGACCTTTTGAATCCCACAATGCCAGTTCACGCGAAACTCCCTGATCAAACAAGTGAAAACCGGATCCTCCTTTCTGCGCAACAAGACGCAATAGCCCATCCGCAAAAAGATTATTACTTTGGTAGTTTACGATCTTTACTATTTCCCTTAACGTCGGGGATGAATAGGGGGGAGCAAGTTGATTTCCTTTCGGCTGCTGCTCATATTCAACACGCCACGAACCGTCAACAGAAATACCAGAAATCTTAAACTGCTTTTTTAATTCTGAGATAAGAACAACGTTTGGATCATACATATCTCCTTTTATCGTAAAAGAGCTGCGGTTGGCAGGTATTGAACCATAAACGAAACGTTGCGACTGAAAAGGAGCACCATAAATGTAAGCACTGTCTTTGGTGTTACTAGCAGCTTTAAGTTGCATAGAGAAGGTCATATTAGGAACATCGGGCACAACAGAAACAATTTGAGGTGTTTGACCTTTCTCACCGGACTTTAGCGTTAGCTCATAAAGATTATCCTTGAAATTGAGCCCCCATATGCCGGCAGCATAATAGTTTCCCATATCATCCCAACTCCATTTCGGAGCACAGACTTCAGTGCCATACAGGGAATTATTCAGAATAATATTTCCGGTGATCTTATGAATACCTTTGCTTCGTAAGGAGGATGCAATGTAACCAACAAAAGAGTCTGCACGTTTAAAATATCGTGAATCAATGGTAGGATCTCCTTTACCTT
>JBOFXU010000197.1:0-2205 GCA_051654305.1 Bacteroidales bacterium
TCAAATAAATGAAATTCCCTTTTTTGTTTTAATATCTTGCGGATACAACATCCCAATCTATTATATCCCACAACTTAGAAACGTGATCTGGACGACGATTCTGATAATCCAGATAATAAGCATGTTCCCAAACATCGAAAGTAAGAATCGGTTTTAATCCTTTTGTAATCGGATTACCTGCATTCGACTCCTTAACGATCTCAAGTTCGCCTTCATTATTCTTCACTAGCCATGCCCATCCCGAACCAAAAACAGATACACAAGCTGCATTAAATTCTTTCTGGAAATTTTCAAATGAGCCCCATTTCTTATTGATTGCTTCAGCCAGAGGACCTTTTACTACTCCGCTTCCTCCTGGTTTAAACGAGGTGAAATAGAATGTATGGTTCCACACTTGGGCAGCATTATTAAATATCGGACCATCAGACTCTTTCACTATCGTTTCAAGGTCAGCATTCTCAAACTTTGTACCTGGAATAAGATTATTCAGATTATTCACGTAAGCCTGATGGTGTTTCCCATAATGGAAATCTATAGTGTTTTTGCTGATGATTGGCTCCAGGGCATCTGCAGTATAAGGTAAAGTAGGCAACTCAAACTTCATAACTTTTTTGTTTTGTGCATTAATACTCATAAATGTAAAAAAACAAAGAGAACATACTATTGCTTTCATATCTCTTGATGTATTTTTTTATTGAATAACAATGAATCTTATCGTTTTGTTTATACTCGCACCACAAATTGGGATATTATGGTATCATATAAGGAGTATAAAGCCTACTGCTAAGGAAGTATATATGAAACGATAATAACAAAGAATTGGAGAATCCTTATTTTATCTGTAATTTCGATAACTCAAAACAAACAGATGCTATGCAAAAAGAGAGAAACCCGATAAGCGATATCAATCATTCGATCACCCTACTCAAACAGGAGTTTGATTTTGAAAAACTGCAATATGAAGAACAGACAAAACGAAACGTTCTCTCTTCTGGCTCAGAAAGAGGAAATTGCTGGTATCCGGTAGAAATTGGATCTTCATATTATAATTCGTTAAATCAATATATTATCGAAGTATCCTGCCTCGATACCCGCGAAATTGAACATGAGTTTGAATCAGGCAAACCTGTCCGTTTTTTCACGAAAGACAACAATGGGTTCCCTAAATATCTTCCATCAAACGCTACTGTAAGTTTTGCTGAAGACAAACGCATTTTTGTTGCAGTCAACGGAGCTTCAGTATTATCTTCTTTACAAAGATCAGAAATAGGTATACAGACCTATTTCGACGAGACTTCGTATACACTTATGTTTGACGCTCTCAATCAGGTTGCTTCAGCAAAAGGAAACAGATTAGAAGAGCTACGAAATATCTTTTTAGGTCAATCTCCCGCCCTATTCAGAGATGGGTATCCCATACGCTTTCCGTGGTTGAATGAAAGCCAGCAATCAGCAGTAAATCAAACACTCAATGCCAGAGATGTGGCTATCATTCATGGACCTCCGGGTACGGGTAAAACCACTACCCTCGTTGAAGCAATCTACGAGACACTCCACCGGGAAAGCCAGGTGATGGTATGTGCTCAGAGTAATATTGCTGTGGACTGGATCTGCGAAAAACTTATCGACAGAGGTGTTCCTGTACTTAGGATCGGAAATCCTACTCGTGTAAACGATAAGATTCTTCCTCACACCTACGAACGAAAGTTTGAAGCACATCCCGACTATTCGGAACTTTGGAGCATACGCAAAATGATACGTGATATCATAAAGAATTTAAGAAGTAAAACGGAGAGCAGGGAAAGCCTGCGCAATAAACTCAGCACACTACGTAATCGGGCAACAGAAATTGAGATCAAGATAGACAACGACCTGTTTAACGACTCTCGTGTGATTGCATCTACACTTATTAGTGCCGGAAACAGAATCCTTAGTCATAAAAAATTCTCGACATTATTTATTGACGAAGCTGCGCAAGCGTTAGAGGCTGCTTGCTGGATACCAATAGCAAAATCTGATCGGATAATTTTGGCAGGTGATCACTTCCAGCTCCCTCCTACTATTAAATGTATAGAAGCCGAAAGAGCCGGGCTTTCTGTGACGCTTATGCAGAATCTGATGCAAAGTAAAAACAACATTTCTACTCTACTGACCACTCAGTACAGAATGCATCAGGACATTATGGAGTTCTCTTCTTCCGTTTTT
>JBOFXU010000198.1:0-3522 GCA_051654305.1 Bacteroidales bacterium
ATGATCTGATCGGTGCCATTTACTGATTCAACATACTCATCACACCGGATGTATGCATCGTCTTTTAAGAAGGGATTTTTTCTCTTCCCACTTCTCAGATCACCGAAATGCTGGCAGGAAAAAGATGCATATGTTCCCCACGTTTTCTTCGCCTGCATTGTTTCAACATGCACATTCGCTCCGGTATTGGCACTATTGACCTGAAATAATAACTCCGCATTGTGCTTTAACTTATCCTCATCCGACAGAACCGGTTCTTTTGTGAAGAGATGAATGGTTCCGCCTAAGGCATCACTGCCATAAGCAACTGAACTTGGTCCATACGTTACTTCAATTTGTCTTACTGTATTGTGATCTGTTGTGATCAGATTTTGAAGATGTCCTGAACGATAGATCAGGTTGTTCATCCGTACGTGATCAATCATAAGTAAGATTCGTGAGGCTTCAAATCCGCGAATCATGGGACTTCCTCCTCCTTGCTGACTTTTCTGCAACGAAAGACTCCCCGAGGATTCAATAAGGTCGGCCATATTTACAGGCTGTAATGCGAGCACTTGTTCCGAAGTTATATTCACTATCGGGTTAGGCAAATACAAATTAAGGATCTCCTCACGGCTTTTGGAGTCTATCGTCACTTCATTCAGATAATAAAATATTGAATCGGACTTATGTGCGTAAGACTGATTAATCATGGTGGATAGGAGGAGTAGAAACAGTGATGCTCGAAATTTCATAAATCTGGTATTATATTTTCTATCAGAA
Source organism: Bacteroidales bacterium (assembly GCA_051654305.1). Lineage (GTDB taxonomy): Bacteria > Bacteroidota > Bacteroidia > Bacteroidales > UBA7332 > UBA7332. The sequence goes on from JBOFXU010000198.1 coordinate 763, forward strand.
ACAAATATACATAAAAAAGACTACCAAGCATAGGAATCATACATTAGTGATAGTAAATTATGTAACTAATAAAACTTACTGAAAGAGTCCTAGAAGAATAAGGTCAGCGAAAAACATAATTGGTTGAAGGCTTATATAAAAAGAAAAGAGGATTCCTGCTATGATAGCAAGAATCCTCTTTTTATATAGATATAATCTATTTCTTTATTGGCAAACGGCACAGCCTGAACATTTAGCCAGCTCGCCACGGAAGCGTTTTTCAACCAGATGTTTCAAACGATCCTTCAACGATTCAAGACGAATGTTTTCGATCACATCGTTGGTAAACGCAAACATAAGAAGCATACGTGCTTCCGGCTCAGAAATACCGCGTGAACGAAGATAAAAGAGTGCACTTTCGTCTAACTGACCAACAGTAGCACCGTGCGAACACTTCACATCATCAGCATAAATCTCAAGCTGAGGCTTGGTATACATACGCGCTTCGCGTGTGGCACACAGGTTTTTGTTTGATTGGAAAGCTGCTGTTTTCTGTGCATCTTTTCTTACCAAAATACGTCCGGCAAATGCTCCTGTTGCAGCATCATTCAACACATATTTAAATAATTCCTTACTGTTACAGCGTGGTACAGCGTGATCAATGAATGTATGATTATCTACATGCTGATTCTGATCTGCAATAGCCATACCTGTTACATTTGCTTCGGCATTTTCGCCCGCAAAAGTAACATATACATTATTGCGTGTTTTGCCATTATGCAGAGTAATACCATTGAACATCGTGTTTGAATTTGCTCCTTGTTTAACAAAGGTAGACGTCACACGAGTTGTATTGATACTATTCTCCTCAAGCTCGTAATAATCAAAGATGGCATTGTCTCCTACAAAGACCTCGGCAACTTGCGTAGCCAGGAACTTCACATTATCAATTGTGTGGTCACAAATGAGAAGTTTAGCCTGAGCACCCTCTTCAACAATCACCAGAATACGGCGGTTGACCATAAAGTCTACATCTCCGCGAAGGATATTTACCAATTGAATCGGACGTTCTACGATTACATTCTTAGGCACATACAAGACAAATCCATCCTGTGCGAAAGTTGTATTAAAGGCCACAGATCCATCGGAATCATTGTTTGCAAGTTGATTGTAGTATTTACTGATCAGCTCGGGATTGTTTTTTGCAATCTCGTTAAGACTACCGACGATCACCCCTTCAGGTAAAACCGACTTCGTAGCCTCTTTCTGATAGAAACTATCATTAACTACAAAATAGAGAGCTGTGCTTAAATTAGGCACATCACATCTGAATACTTCATACGGATTAACCGGAATAGGCAAACGATTAATATTGAGACCGAAATCAGGAGCAAAATACTCCTGCACATTCGTATACAGATACTCTTCGTTACTTTTTACCGGGAAACCGATCTTCTCGAAATGAGAAAAGGCCTCTCTGCGAGCTGCATTCATCAATTCAGCACACGGCTTTTCAATCGTGCTCTGATGTTGCTGGTACAGATCAATATATTGTTGTTCTATTTGTGTCATAGGTTGATACGATTTATTTACTCACCTAACTCTTTCTTAATCCAGTCGTATCCTTTTTCTTCCAGCTCAAGAGCTAATTCTGGACCTGCCGACTTAACGATTTGTCCTTTGTATAATACGTGAACAAAATCAGGTTGAATATAATCAAGTAGTCTTTGGTAGTGAGTAATTACGATCGTCGCATTATCTTCCGACTTTAGTTTATTTACACCGCTGGCAACGATACGCAGGGCATCGATATCAAGTCCACTATCTGTTTCATCAAGGATAGACAAACGTGGTTCAAGCATTGCCATCTGGAAGATCTCGTTACGTTTTTTCTCTCCGCCTGAGAAACCTTCGTTCACCGAACGATTAGCCAGCTTGTTGTCTAATTCAACAACCTCGCGCTTTTCTCTCATCAGTTTAAGAAAATCAGTAGCAGAAATAGGCTCTTGTCCTTTGTATTTTCTATGTTCGTTGATCGCTGCACGCATAAAGTTCACCATGCTTACCCCCGGAATTTCAACCGGATACTGGAAGCTAAGAAAAAGACCTTCTCTGGAACGATCTTCAGGAGACAAATCCAACAAATCTTTGCCATAGAATGATACTGATCCTTCTGTTACATCAAACGCAGGATTACCTGCCAGAACAGAAGATAAAGTACTTTTACCAGCACCATTAGGTCCCATAATTGCATGAACTTCACCCGGACGAACGGTCAGGTTCAGACCTTTTAATATCTCTTTGCCGTTAATATTGGCATGTAGGTTCTTTATTTCTAACATAACTCTTCTTTTTTACTAATGATTACTATTATCCGACAGATCCCTCAAGACTGATTTGAAGAAGTTTCTGAGCTTCTACAGCGAACTCCATCGGTAGTTTATTTACAACTTCCTTCACATATCCGTTTACAATCAAACCAACGGCATCTTCGGTTGAGATTCCACGCTGATTGCAATAGAAGATCTGGTCTTCGCTGATCTTTGAAGTTGTAGCTTCGTGTTCAACAATCGCTGTCTCATTGGCAATTTCCATGTAAGGGAATGTATGAGCTCCACATTTATCTCCCAGTAAAAGACTATCACACTGCGAGTAGTTGCGCGCCCCCTCAGCACGAGGAGAAACTTTAACCAGCCCGCGATAGCTATTCTGGCTTTTTCCTGCAGAAATACCTTTCGACACAATGGTACTTTTTGTATTACGGCCTAAGTGAATCATTTT
>JBOFXU010000199.1:0-2850 GCA_051654305.1 Bacteroidales bacterium
CTTGCTGGGGGGAACGACCCGCATGACCTATCTTTCGCCCGATTACCTGTCGCTGGACTTGTCGGGATCGACGGGATTGGAGATGCGTATGATTCAGGAGCCGGGAGATTCGACGGGGGTGATTGTGGTGAACAAGACGCTTCGTACGGCTTATCCCGAAAGTGTATTATCGTTTTATTCGACCAACTGGCAGACGTTGCCTGCCGAAAACTGCTTTGTGGCTCGATCGCCCGAGGCTTTTCTGACAAGGGAGATTTCGCCGGAGGAGCGGCAAGAGCTGGAGCGTGCCATGGGCTACAATTCGTTGCGCATGGAGCTCGATTCGGCGGCCAACCGGCTCAGGGTCTATCCGGAGTTTGTAAAGAGTTTTACCCGGGAGGACCAGCAGCGCTGGAAGGAGAAGATCCGGACAACACCACTCACGTATGTGTGGAAAAAGGGACGTTACGAAAGGGAGTAACGTCCCTTTTTTACATCTATATGGTATGTAAAAATTATAGGCGGTAGAACTTATTGTCTTTTTATTACTAAATAGAATGATGCATGAATATTCATACAGGAATTAAAAATGAGGTTGTAGTAATGATTTAATATCAATGGAGAGGTTATACTCGAAATTTATAACTTGGCCCGTGTTAAAAAATAGTAATTAGTCTATTTGTTTTCTGAGGGTTGCGTGTTTTTGAATATCGCCTGCTGCAGGGGGAATGCAACCGGAAAAGAAGAGAGCAGGAGGTTTGCATGGGATTGTATTTTATTTAACTCTTTGGGAGAAAGAGGCTTGAAGGGGGTGCTGCATGGGGTGTGTGTTATTTGGCTTATTTTAACATAAACTACATGTTTATTTTTTGTTAAGAATACACCTCCTGTCGGGTGTATACGCACCTGTTTATGGGGGCGTGAGGTTATTGAAGTAGTAAATATTATTAGTATATTTGATTCGTAAACGCTTGAGTAAACAAGAAAAAGTTAGAAAAAATTATTGATTTGTAGCAAAAAGGTAGTCTGTGTAGATTTTCTTTTTGCGATGCATGGTACCGAATTAACTTAATTGTGTAAAAATAATCGAGGAGGTTTGTTTCTGCATTTCGAATTTCAAAGAGAGACATCGTAAGGAAAATTACAAAGGGAATTAAAAAAAAATCTCTGAACTTACCTGTTTTTAAGCTGAGGGTATCTGAGGTGAGCCATTGCCGCAGGTGATCCCTGCTTGTCTGTTACTCAAAACACAATTGTATAATTAATAAATAAGGAGACGCAAATGAAGAAAAGACGATTTGGAATGTTCTCTGACAAAGGACTGTTTGGAGCGGATCTGCGTAAAACCGGAGTGGCGCTTCTGACTCTGCCTCTGATTTCAGGGAGTGTTTCAGCATCCGAGAATCTAGGGCGCGAAGCTTTGAGTGCTGAGGCTGTGGTTGCTTTGGCGCAGGCTGGTAACAACATTACGATCAAAGGGGTCGTGAAAGATGCGAAGGGGGAAACCATTCCTGCGGCCAATGTGGTCGTGAAGGGGACAACGATGGGAACCGTGGCTGATTGGGACGGTAACTTCGAGATCGCCGTGCCTAAAGGAAGTACACTGGTGTTTACATACATCGGGTTTGCTCCGAAAGAAGTGGTGGTAAACAATGCGACAACACTGAATGTGGTGATGAGTGAAGATACTCAGGCCATCGAAGAGGTTGTGGTAGTTGCCTACGGGGTACGTAAGAAAGGAACAGTATCGGGTTCGGTAGGTGTGATCAAAGCGGATGCGATTGAAAATGCGCCAGTGGCGAGTTTCGATCAGGCGCTGCAGGGACGTGCTACCGGTCTGGAGGTAATGGCTAACTCAGGGGAGCCAAGTGCACCGGCTTCATTTAAGATTCGTGGGGTGAACTCGATCAATGCGGGAACTACTCCTTTGTTTATTTTAGATGGTATTGCCATTTCGTCGAGCGACTTCTCTTCGATCAATCCGAATGATATTGATAATATCTCGGTATTGAAAGATGCATCGTCTACTTCTATTTATGGTGCCCGTGCAGCGAATGGGGTAATCGTGATTACGACCAAACGCGGTAAAATGGGGGACAAAGGAAAAATCAGTTTAAGAGCTCAGTACGGATTCTCGAACCTGGCCTACGGGAAATGGGATCAGATGAATACAACAGAGCGTTTGAACTACGAAGAGGAAATCGGTCTGCGTGTACCGGGTCAGTATGACCGCGAGGCGCTGGAGCGTACGAATATCAACTGGAGAGATGTGGTGTTTAACAACAACGCACCGTTCAGCTCGTACGAGGTGAGTACTTCGGGTGCAAGCGACAAAATCAACTACTTCGTTTCGGGAGGATACTACGGACAGGAAGGTACGGCCATGGGATCGGACTTCACGCGTTACTCGTTCCGTACGAATCTGGAGGCCAGAGTAACCGACTGGTTGAAAATCGGAACAAACACAGCTTTCTCATACGAAGATTTCGAAGAGGCTGATTCGGGAGAATATACAACAGTGACTCCGATCTCGGCATCGCGTTTCATGTTGCCTTACTGGAATCCGTACAAAGAGGATGGAAGCATTGCTTCGATCTCAGACGGAAGCTGGTTGGGAACAAACCAGAATCCACTGGAGTGGTTGGAAAACAATCCGCGCAAGGTGAATAAAGCGAAATTGATTGCTTCGGCATTTATCGAAGTGCGTCCGATGCAGGATTTAGTGATCCGCTCGGTGGGGGGACTTGATTTTTCTGACCGTCGTGTGAATATGAAATCGAATCCATCGTACCTGCCAAACTACGGTTCGGGGTCGGTGAGCCGTTCGTTCTCGCGTTACTCGAATCTGACCTGGACAAATACAGCGAACTA
>JBOFXU010000200.1:0-3590 GCA_051654305.1 Bacteroidales bacterium
CTTTCCCGAGAGCGAGAGCAGGTAGAAGGAGAAGAGTGCAATGCTCACCCCTGCCCACTGGAGGGGATTGAGTCGCTCGCCGTAGATAAGCAGGGCTCCCAGTAGTGTAAGTACGGGTTGGGATGCCTTAATGGGCGAGGAGAGGGTGATCGGGAGGTGCTTCATGGCGTAGTAGGCAAAAAGCCACGAGGTCAGTACGATGATTGATTTGAGTATAATATAAAGATGTACGTGTGGTGCTTCGCCCGGGACGAAAAAGAGGGTCTGCTGCATCATTTCGGGCGCTGTGCGGCTGAGGATGATGAAGGGCAGGAAAATACATGTACAAAAGAGTGTATTGAGAAAAAGAACCGGGATAACGGCATTTTTTGTTACCCCGATTTTTTTGAATACATCATAAAATCCTAACAGTGAGGCCGATAAAAAGGCCAGTATTACCCACATGGTGTTTTGGTTTATTGTTATGTGTTATTTTCGTTTGTTGCGTCTATTGGCTTCGCGTCGTTTCTTCTCGAGGGTGGTTTCGGCTTCGTGCAGTTCGCGCAGTAGTTGTACACTGGCAAAGAGGTGTCCCTCGGTGACCTGGATCTTGCGGCGGGTAAATTTCTCGATCTCACGCAGTTTGCCCAGTTCCCCCGGTGTGCAGAGTGTGATTGAAATTCCCTGATTTCCGGCACGACCGGTGCGGCCGATGCGGTGGACGTAGTTTTCGGTTTCCTGCGGAAGGTCGAAGTTGAACACGTGTGAAACGTTTTGTATGTCGAGTCCACGTGCCGCTACATCAGTGGCAATGAGCAGGGAGAATTCATTGTTTTTGAAGCGTGAGATCGCTTGCGTGCGTTCCATTTGGGAGCGTTCGCTGTGGATGGCTTCGGCACGAAATCCCTTGTCGTTGAGGAATGCTGCGATTTCGTCTGCTCCTTTGCGGGTTTTGCAGAAGATGAATGCCGAATCGACCGGCAGGGTGCTGAGCAAGTGGTGAAGCAACTCTTGTTTATGAGCGGGTGCAACGAAGTATACCGTCTGGCTGATGTCGCTGGCGGTTACTTGCTGAGGTTTGATGGTGATCTGTGCGGGCTCGTCGAGGAGTTTTTCGCACAGTTGGCGGATTTCGAACGGGATGGTTGCGGAAAAAAGCAGACTTTGTTTTTTTGCGGGAAGAAGGTCGATGACCTTTTTAACTTCGTCGATAAATCCCAGATTAAGCATATTGTCAGCTTCGTCTAAAACGAAGAAGTCGATATTGGCAAAATCGATGTAGCCTTTCTCGTGCAGATCAAGCAGTCGTCCCGGTGTGGCTACGAGGATGTCAATCTCGCGACTCAGATAGTCGATCTGTACTTTGCGGGGAATGCCCCCGAATATGGCAGTGTGGTTGAGATTGACGTGGGTGGAGTAGGAGGCAAAGCTCTCCTCGATCTGTGTAGCCAGTTCGCGAGTGGGAGCGAGGATCAGAGCACGAATGCCCTGATAGCCATTTTCTTCTTTGGCGACTGAAAGACGCTGCAGGATAGGCAGGGCAAAGGCAGCACTTTTCCCGGTTCCGGTTTGAGCGCATGCGATCAGATCTTTTCCCGAAAGTATCATCGGGATGGCTTCGGTCTGTATGGGTGTGGGAGTTGTATAGCCTTTTTCAGAAATAGCTTTTAGTAAGGATTCTGAGAGTTCGAAATGTTCAATTGTCATATATTATAGGGTCTTACTTGCTTTTATATAGCAAAAGTAACCTCTTTCTTTAGATATGAGAGGGGGGACTCAGGTGTGTATTGTTTTATTTTATGTATTATTTTGTTTAGTAATGGAATATTTATATATATTTACGACACTAAGTAACACTAATACCTATTTATAGTATGGAATTACCTTATGCAGAATCGTATAAGATTAAAATGATAGAGCCGATCTACCGGAGTAGTCGGGAGGATCGTGAGAAATGGATCAAAGAGGCGGGATATAACTTGTTTTCTTTGAAGAGTGATTATGTGTATATTGATTTGCTGACTGACTCGGGGACGGGTGCGATGAGTCAGGAGCAATGGGCAGCAATGATGCGGGCGGACGAGAGTTACGCGGGAGCGCGTTCGTTTCATCGCCTGAAAGGAATGGTAGAGTGCGTAACAGGATTTGAGTATCTGTTGCCAACGCACCAGGGAAGAGCGGCTGAGAATGTGCTTTTCTCGGTGTTGGTGAAGCCGGGGAATGTGATTCCGGGTAATTCGCATTTTGATACGACAAAGGGACATATTGAATCGCGTAATGCGGTGGCTCTGGACTGTACTGTGGACGAAGCGAAGCAGACTCAGCTGGAGGTGCCGTTTAAAGGAAATGTGTCGATCAAAAAGCTGGAGGCAGCTTTGAAGGAGTATGCAGACAGTATACCTTTTATATTGATTACGGTGACGAATAATACGGCAGGGGGACAACCTGTGTCGATGCAGAATATACGTGAGGTGAAGGCTCTGGCTGAGCAGTATGGGAAACCAGTGGTTATGGATTCGGCTCGCTTTGCAGAGAATGCGTATTTTATTAAACTAAGAGAGCCGGGCTATGAGCATACGTCGTTGAAAGAGATTGTGCGTGAGATGTTCTCCTATGCGGATGCGATGACGATGTCGAGTAAAAAAGATGCGATCGTGAATATGGGTGGTTTTATTGCGACCCGCAGAAAGGATTGGTATGATGCAGCTTCGGTATATACCATTGTGTATGAGGGGTATCTGACGTACGGTGGTATGAGTGGCCGCGATATGGAGGCGCTTGCCGTAGGATTGCATGAGGGAACGGAGTTTGATTATCTGGAGACCCGAATCAAGCAGGTGCAGTATCTGGCGGACAAGCTTGACGAATACGGAGTGTGTTACCAGCGACCAGCCGGGGGGCATGCAATCTTTGTGGATGCGTTGAAGCTGTTGCCAAATGTTCCTCGGGAGGAGTTTCCGGCTCAGACGGCTTGTGTGGAGCTCTATCTGGAGTCAGGAGTACGTGGTGTAGAGATTGGGGCGGTGTTGGCAGATCGCGATCCGGTGACACGTGAGAATAGATTTCCGGAGTTGGAATTGTTGCGATTGGCTATCCCGCGAAGAGTGTACACGAACAACCACATGGATGTAGTGGCTGCGGCACTTAGAAATGTAAAAGAGCGTTCGGCTGAAATTACGCGTGGATATCGTATCGTGCATGAAGCGCCGATTATGCGACATTTTACATGTGTGTTTGAACCTGTAAGTGAATAATAATGAGAATAGATAAAAAAAAGAGCAACTTACACGTAGGTTGCTCTTTTTTTATTGTAAATTTTGATTACTTGATGTATTCAGCAAATTTTTCGCGATCGAGGATGTGGATCACACCTTTTTCGGCACGAATCATCTCTTTTTTCTGGAGGTCCTGCAGAAGCGTGTCCAGTGTCGGGCGCGAGATTCCCAGAATAGATGCCAGATTGGTTTTGCGGCAAGAGAGCTGCAGATCCTCGGTATTGTAACCCGTAAGAGGGACAATCCACATGGCAAAGCGTGATTCGGGGCTGTTCATACTCATGTTGAGCAGTGTGCGGACTCCGTTTTGAGCTCTTACGGAAAGAGAATTTAATA
>JBOFXU010000201.1:0-2677 GCA_051654305.1 Bacteroidales bacterium
ACCCTCTTTTACATAAACGAACTTAATTTTTTTATTCGCATTCTTGATGGTATCATTGTACACTTTTGAGAAGGCAAGTGCTTCACTAATCGTATTAAAGGCATCTTCCCAAGTAGCCCCGGTCTTACGACCAATGACATTATCGTCCACAAACACATAACCGGCGTGAATATCTTCTACATCGACATGAATATCGTCAGGATTCACACCCTGAATACGGATATTCATTCGGTATGACGTGTTTCTGACAACTTTGAAATTGCGGCCACTCTTTTCTTCTACCTTAACGCGATAGAAAATTTTCTTTGTCGGAGTCGCATTATTAAGATCTGAATACTCCGCCGTGATTTCGGCATAGGTCGCCTGAACCGTATCTTGCGGAATACGCTCCAAAATGTAATAATGCTCTGGGATAGCCTGAGTACGATCTTGATTTATAGGAATTGTACGTACCGGATAATCCATTGTCTCAGTGGTATTCTGGTCAACCGGGGTATTCGGTCTAAAAATATACATTCCTTTCGATGCTCTTTTAAGCTGGATCGTATGTATACGCAAACGATCTCTCAATTTACCCCGATTATCCGGAAGGGTAATATCATCGATCAAAAGCGAAAACTCAATTTTAGCAGCTAAGCGAACCAACTGAATATTTTTATCACCATCTTTCAATTGAACAATAGCGTCAGGTGTAGGTGGATAAGGAACCAATAATTCTTTATCAAAAACAGCGACCAAAGATTTATTGATCACCAGCTTCTCTTCAGAATCACACTTATAGATCAATGAACTAATATCACTGTAGTTCTGCACATTATCTATTTTGGGCTGATTCGCGATGATCACGTAACGAAACCTTCCGGTATAAGCATTAATAACCTCGTTCCCGCTCCACTTATTGAAGTAGTAATTTTCGACTATGGGTTGTTCCCCCGAACGTCTAAAGATGAAAATCTGTACTGAGTTAATTATATTTTCATCTTCAAGCTTATTGTCTATACTCTTCGATTCCGGCTTCATATCATTAAGAGAAAGCATGATTCTAACAGCCTTCTCACTCTCGTTTTCAGAGTCGTTCTCGTAGAGATCACTACATCCAAACATTAACAGAGTAATGCTTAACAATAATATTTTAAATATGTTTCCCATTGCTTTCTATTTTTTATTCGATTCCAATATCTCCGTTATTCAAAATCAATTCCCACTCGTTTACACGAACATGAATAGACAAACTATGAGTGAAGTCCATCACAATATTGATAACATCTTCTCTGATCAGGTCAATGGGTGTTTTGCTAAGAATATCCATGATATCGACAGCAAAGACTTCTTCTGTTCCAATATTGGATGCAGTCAGCATAAGAGGTACACCCTCTTTCATTTGAAATACAGAGAATCTAAAATCAGCCTCTATATTACTCTGTCCAGGCACAAAATTATTTGATGAAAATATTGGTAAATACTTTATGTTCTCAGTACCTACAATCTCTTGCTGATGATTAAACGAACCATTCGCACTTGTCAGAAAAGCATCCGGGGTCAGAGCAGACTGAGCCGGTTCTTCATAAATCAATTTAAGGTGTACGATCTTAGATTTTTTATACAGGTCAATCTCTCTGTATGTCCCTAACTTCTCAACCGTTAATTGAGGCACAAGGGTATTAAAAAAGAGAGATAAGGAATCCTGGAATGATCCGTCCAAGTCGTTTAGTGAAATATGAAAATCTGATAAATTAAGAGATGGGGTAATCGCAGGAACAGATACGTTTTTATCCTGGTTCCCTACGACAAGAACATTGTACAACCCTTCCGGCAAGTTAAAGGTAACACTTTGATTATTATCTACCGTGTAGTCTACCTGCTTAACAAAAAGGTTATTCTCATCAAAAACATACATCGATATATTCTTCACTTCATCCTGTAATTTATCCTCATTTGCCATATTCCAGGTGTACTTAAAATCTAAGCGAACATCTCCATTCGGGCAATCGGATAAATCAGACTGAATACAACCATTCAATAAAAGAATGATTAATATAAATCGCAGTAATGTCTTCATTATTATTTATTTTATAAGTAGTAACAAACATAATTGTCTGCTATTGTTTAATTTAATCTTTCCCAATATCATGATTTTGATCACTGATTTCCCAAGGTTCAAATTCTATCGTAGCCGTGATCTGTACCTCCGTTTCTATAGGATCAGTCGGTTTTCCACCAGGTTCACCTTCTTCAGTTTCCTTTTCATCGGTATAACCATCTCCATGAACTTTGGTTATAGTGACTTTGTAGTGAGTATTGCGGTTCAAAGCCCAACGAACAGCTTTTCCTCCAAGATTGAAACGATAATAGGTTACCTCAGTATTTGTATTATCTTTTCCTTTATAGATACCAGCGATAATTAAGGCAGTGGTATTCCCTCTTCTCGGATCAAGGTTCCAGTTTTCAAAAACATAAGCGGGTTCGCCCTTTTTTGGAGATGCATATGTGTCGATATAATAGCGATCAGTCCATGAGTTGAACAAGCTCTCATTTTCAGGATTGGTCTCCTCATAGCTGCCTTTCTTAATAGAACTACTTTGCTTGTTGTAGTAAGAATAAGGATTCGCATTGATCACACGAAATGATTTGAGTTCAAACGAATCACTAACAGCAGTTGTATTAAGAGTTACTTTAC
>JBOFXU010000202.1:0-1067 GCA_051654305.1 Bacteroidales bacterium
CAGAACAACGACTATGCAGGTGTCGTTACAGGATTAGCCTGGACAGCTGTAGGTGGAGAGATCCTCTTTATCGAAAGTAGTCTGAGTAAAGGAAAAGGCGGAAAACTGACGCTTACCGGAAACCTGGGAGATGTAATGAAGGAATCAGCCATTCTGGCACTCGAATACATCAAATGTCATGCACAAGGGCTGGGCATCAAAGAAAGCGCCTTCGAAAACTGGAATGTACACGTTCACGTGCCTGAAGGAGCAATTCCGAAAGACGGACCATCTGCGGGTATCACTATGGCTACGGCACTTGCTTCAGCTTTCACGCAACGTAAAGTGAAGAAAGAACTTGCCATGACAGGCGAAATCACACTTCGCGGAAGAGTTCTGCCGGTAGGTGGAATCAAAGAGAAAATTCTTGCTGCCAAACGCTCAGGTATAAAAGAAATTATCCTAAGTTATGAAAACAGAAAGAATATTCAGGAAATCAACGAAGAGTATCTGAAAGGTCTTACCTTCCACTTTGTTTCTGATGTATGCGAAGTATTCGAAATCGCCTTACTGAAGGAGAAAGTAAAAGATCCGCTCGTGATCGAATAATCCTTTTTAAATAGCATTAAAAGCTCTGCTTTCTATTCTGAAAGCAGAGCTTTTTTTATGTCTGACAATATTATATTTTGGGTCTTTACCTTAATATTAGGATTATTTGCGTAAATTGCGCCCCGATTCCGAAACATACCCTTTTTCTATATAAAGGATCGGAAGATATGTCGTAGTTTTTTAACAATCTTATTTCATACTTCAATTAAAAGTTGTACTTTAGTGCTCTATTTATTGATAGAACGGATTGAAAATAATAATTGCAGAATATAAATGATTGATCAAGACAGAATTATCAAGATTAACATTGAGGATGAGATGAAAACAGCTTACATCGACTATTCGATGTCAGTGATCGTTTCTCGTGCTCTTCCCGATGTTAGGGACGGTTTTAAGCCAGTTCACCGTAGAGTTTTGTTTGGGATGAATGAACTCGGTAATACAGCCGATAAACCATACAAAAAGTGTGCGAGAATCGT
>JBOFXU010000203.1:0-13610 GCA_051654305.1 Bacteroidales bacterium
TGAGGATAAACGGATAAACGGGTCAATTTCAAATATTATGAGAATATTACATGTTTGATTGGACTACGCATAAATTTGGCACAGTCTAAACAAGAAGAATTAAATGTCTGGCACTCCTCTAAAATCTTCCGAAAAGTTCATTTAAATGAACGTACCTGTTCATACGTATCAACGTAAACGTTCATTTAAATGAAAATATATTTTTGAACGTATGAACCCGCACGTTTATACGTTTGAACTTTTGCGTTATTACAAATGAAAATTCCGGTAATTCCTTCTGTCCGAAAAGAAGAAACTACCGGTAGACATAAAGCTTTAGCAGAAACAAAAAAACAGAGAATCATAAGATATGTGTTTATCCATGCGAAGTACTGTCCGGTGAAATCGAAAGGGAAGTCAGGTAACCGTTCAATCCTTCTGAAATGGTTTGTTGATAGCACTTACAGAGCAGGAGCAATCACCGAAAAAGGAGCTAATAAAGAAAGGAAAAAGCACTCTGGCCGAAGTACCCCCTGACGAACATAAAATAGATATAATAAATAAGAAGAAGTAGAAGTAATAACCGCACGTAAAGCTAAAATTAAGAAATGCCCGCCTCCAAAGATCTGGAGGCGGGCATTTCTCAAAATAAAAGACGTCTCGCTGTACAATAATAATTCTACAAGGTAAAACTTTTAGAAGCATTCGGCATCTTATTAACTAAAGCCTACAATAACACCTACAGGACTATTTTTCGGTTTTCATTCGTCACCATTTGTCACACCCGCTTCACAGAAGTGATATAACATTAATAATTAATTTATTAACCAACCTAAATCGTGTGACAAATGGGGTGACGAATGGTGATAAATGGTGACGAATGAGGCACCAATCATCTGGTTATATCGACCTCAATACCATGAAAAATATCATCGAGGTCGTCACTGTTTACAAGCATAAAATCAGAACCCTTTTCGCCTTGACCTCTGACTGCTGGATTAGAGATGGTAATAAGCTCTTTTTTCCAAACATTGTCCCCGATTCCGGTTACTTTTTTGGCTGATCTCTGCTGTCCATCCTGAGCCATATAGACAAACTCCCAGGTCGATCCTGCTGTTTTGTCTAACCAGGTCACTGTGAAAGTGAGTGTTTTCGGAGTCGATTCGGCAAACATCTCATCGTCAAATTTAAAATACATGCTTTGCTTGCCGGAAGCCGATTCAAACGATCGGGCAAAACGGTCATATTTTGATGAATAAGTCCCTATCGGACCACGTACCCGAAACAATGCGACAGATGTCTCTTCGGGGGCTATCTGATTGATCCAGCGCTCATAGTTGCCATCCTCAATATCCCAGCCTGCATCATTGTATCCTTTTTGTTCATCCCGTTGTCTGACTTGTCCCACTGTAGCCATCGGCGGATCATCCATTTGTGCCCCCCGACTCTTGTACTTCGGATCGTTACAGATTGAGAGATAACGCTCCATATTGGTTAATCGTGCCTTTCCGTAGACCTCTTCCGGGAATTTGACTGTATTGGCGGAATTGAGCCCTTCATGGAAAATGACGTATGCTGACGTTGCGATTGATGGGTAAATCTGACCGGCATATTTGTTGAAGAAGCGAAAGACCTCTTGTATTTCGGGTGTTACATACGCAAATTCAAGTGCGCTTTTCGAAACATTCCACGACGATAGCCCCGTATTTAATCCACTCAAAGCTCCCCAATAGAACCCGATCTCTTTGTTGATATTATAAAGTGGTTTTTGCCAGGTCTGGTCCATTTCGGCTGCCGAAAAAACGATGGTTCCTTTCGGATTTACCAGAAAGGGCATCCATGTTTTTTTAAAACTACCTTCTCCGGTGAGATGGTGGCCCCGGACATAGGCACTACCTTTCACGCCATACCCGATTTTGGGATCTATAGTTTCATTGACCCAGTTATACTCCGTGGCATAATCTTCGGGATCAATGGCGTTAAACAGCAATGGTATTTTTCGGCTTTCGCCCTCATTAAATGCCTCGCGAAATACGTCAAAGGACTCCAGACGGAAGGCTGACCACTCCCTTGCGGAGATGTTGTAGTTCCTATCTACGGGCACTCCTTTGTATGCACACTCATCTCCCGTACAACCGGTCTTCACCTGTACAAAACTAATTGTTTTCACCAGCGAGGCGGGTTGGCTCCTGAGAAATTGGGCGAATGCTTTTATCAAGGCAAAATAATACTGTTTGTAACTGTCGTTTAAGTAAAAGGGAAACTCGGTGTACTTGTGATCACCATCCTCACATGTAACAAGAGGGACTCCTTTTGTGTATAACCAGGAGGGAGAATCGGGTCCTACATTTATACTAAATTTCAGGATCTTCCCTAATGCTGAGGACTGCCTGATGGCTGCATCAAAGAGGGAGAAGTCAAAACTCTCGGGTCCCTGAGCCTGAATCTGAGCCCAGGAGAGAATAATTTCAGAACCCAGCAGATAGTCTGCCTTAGGATCGTACGAAACATTCATATCTGACCCTCTGTCCCAAACGCCATAATATTGGAGAGGGATGGCTACGGAGTGAAAATCATCCGGAGTAACCGGGGGCTCCTGTTCGGAAGGTATGTCGGGTAAAGCATCTTTACAACTACAGGCAAAGATGAAGGAGAAGAGAATACAACTACATATTTTCAAGAAGTTTTCCATATACAAAAGGTTATTATATTAAAAACAGAGGAGTACGGGGGTATCTCTACCCATGGATCTACTCCCGTTTTGTGATAAAAAAATAATCCCCTTCAAACGGCATTCCGGCTGCTTTCAGGGGATTATCAGGACTCAGTGCAAACAATGTCCATCTTCTTGCATAGATTTCTACAAGAAGATCAACATAGCCATTTTCTTGGGTTGAAGATTCAACCTTGAAATATTGCAGTGATGATATTTTTTTACGATACAACAATTTTTGTCCCTTGCACGATATAAATACCTGCTGGCAGAGAGATTCTTGTTGCTCCTGTTGTTACGTTTACCTCACGGAATAGCTGACCGGTGATCTGATAGATTCTGACAGTTGCATCCATCGCTGCCTCAATAACGGCTACACCTTTAGCCCCTGATATTTTTATTGTATTCATCTCCTCCGGACGATCTATAGAGGTTGCCCCTGAGAACTCATGTGAGCCTAACCCACTTATATCATCTCTGGTGAGAACGTTCCACTCGTCCTGGTTGAAGATTAGCTTTGGCACACTCACCTCAGCTTTCCGCTGAAGAGTACGGTTTTTGCCGCTACCATCAGCTGGCCACTCCTCAGTCCCGACACGGTCAATCACCTCGCCGTTTTTCAATAGATCTACGAAGTGATTTCCATTAAATTTAATGGCATCGGATTGAAGTTGCTCATTCGTGATGATGTTCTCTAACGCATTCGTGATCACATAGGTAGCCCCATGCGCCAACTCACCCGAGAGCACTTGTGTGAAAGCTGCACCTCCTAAGATATTGGTTACCACGATGGAATACTCAGAGAGGGATACCGTTTTGCCCGTCCCATTGAACAATTCAATGGCTTGGTTATCTCCCTGACCTTCGACATACTCAGAGATCAAAAGGTCAGACGCCTGGGCATTTGCTGCGCCGGCATACAAAAACAAGAATCCGGAAATAACTGCCACTCTTTTAGGTGTAAAAAATTTCATTCTACTTAAATTTTAAGGATTAATATTATGGAATTAGATACGAAAAAGAAAGAGAAAAAAGAAAGCCGGGGAATATTCAATCACACCCAAATCCCCGGCTTTCACCCACAACCAACTGTTTCAAGAAACACAATTATAAAAACAACACATACAGTTCAACCCATTGAACAGTAATTTCTTTATTGAGGCTTTTTCATTGAATAATCAACCTTACGGGTTCCATAGTGCTGATATTTATCAAATACATCGCCATTACCCAGTACCCGAGGATCTTTCTGGCGGTTAAGTTCCAGCATCAGATCATCTTTCAGTTCCTGTGCAATCTCTGTGAAATTAGCCTCCTGAATCAGATTCTTTACACAATCCGGATCCACCGAAATATCATATAACTCCTCTGCCGGACGGTGACCGAAACTCATGTCCCAGTAGTAACGATCCATCGGATTGTTGTTGAATCGCAATGAATTGATATAACTTTTTGTCGGTCCATCATCGCAGTTTCTTAATCCGTATTCAGGATTACCTACCGGCCATCTATCGGGCTTGAAGTTGATAATAAACAGATATTTTCCTTTTCGCAATGCTCTGGCAGGATAACCTATCTCAGCTCCATCATACGAAGCACGTCCCATATCGTGACGCTCCTTACCTACAATTGCTTTATTGTTATTCTCATCTACCCAACCGTTTTTATTGGAATAGAGGATGTCCGTGATGCTACGCCCTGTTATCTGCTCATGGCGTGGAAGTCCTGCTACCTCAAGGAATGTTGGTGCGATATCCGGGAAATTGACAAAATCTTCGACAACTCGTCCTGGCTTGATTTTGCCTTTCCACATGATAGCCATCGGTACGTGGAATCCATTCTGATAGATCTGACCTTTTGCTCTTGGAAAAGACATCCCGTGATCGGACGTAACTACAATCAGTGTATTGTTGAGTTCGCCAGACTTCTCCAGCGCATCAAGCATTCGTCCCAGGTGAGTGTCATACCACTCTACTTCAAGGGCATAATCGAGAAAGTCGCTACGGATCTCTTTTGAATCCGGGTAATACTCTGGTAGCTTAACTTTAGACAAGTCTTTACCGCTTTTTACTCCTGATCCCTTTTCAAAAGCACGATGGGCTTCGTGACCCCCATACCAGAAACAGAACGGTTGATCTTTATCTTTTTGCTTTAAAAAATCTTCGAAATTCGCCGCATAATCTTTGTTGGACATTTTGGATGCCGGAGGTGTCATTGTCTTTCCGGCAAATTCGCGACCGGCAGGATTTAGTTCCCGACCATGCACTCCGGGACTCCAGGGCTTCCCGGTGTATCCCACATGGTATCCGGCAGCAGAAAGTAACTCGGGGTAAGAGACCCACTTATCGGGGAAGTATCCGAAATGATCTGCTGCTTCTTCCAGTTGCCACGAGTAACGTCCCGTTAGAAGGACTGCACGTGCAGGAGAACTTTTCGGGTTACAACAAAATGCGTTGTTCAACAGAACTCCCTCGCGGGCAACACGGTCAAAAGCGGGTGTTTGAATATACCCTGTACTTAACCCATAAGCACTCATCGATTCCATTGAAATATCATCTGCGATTGCAAATAAGATATTCGGTCTTTTGGCTTTTGGCTTAGCTTCTGCTGCGCCATAAACTGAAGCAACAGACAGAAGCGTCAAACCAAAACGATTTAATTTATTCATTATCAATCAATTTTTAGTCTAATCGGCTGTGATTCCCCGGAGAACTCTCTGAGCCAAGGAATCATCACCTTCGTTTGAGAATAAGAGGTTTTTGCTGTAATCGGGAGAGGCTTTAACTATAAGCCTCTCCTTCCTACCTACGAAATAGATGATCTGCGGATTTTATTACCGAACAATATCCACTTCTACCCCATGAAAAATATCATCTTTTTTATCTGTATTGACAAACATAAAGTCAGATCCACGATCTCCTTTGCCATTCACCAATGCGTCATTGATTGTCACAACTTCTTTTTTCCACGTATTATCGCCTTTACCTGTAACTGTCAAAGCTGTTTTTTTCTTACCATCTTTGCCTGTATACACCAACTGCCAATTAGAGCCTGACAGTTTATCTAACCAGGTGATTGTAAATTTAAGCGACTTCGGAGCCCCTTTCGGGAACATCTCTTTATCGAATCGGAAATACATGGTGTTTTTACCCGTAGCGGATTCGAACGAACGAGCGAATCGGTCATACATTGACGATTTTGTGTCGATTGTTCCTCTCACACGGAACAGACCGATAGACGTTTTGTCGGGATCGATCTGATTGACCCATCTTTCGTAATTGCCCTCTTCGATATCCCATCCGGCATCGTTATAGCCTGTCTGAGAATCTCTCTGACGCACCTGTCCTAAGGTCGCTCCTTTAGGATGGTCCATTCGGGCACCCCTTTTCGCATATACAGGATCATTACAAATCGCAACGTATCTCTCAATATTCTTTTCTTTCGCCTCTCCGTATTTCGCCTCCGGGAATTTAGTCGTATTGGCTGAATTTAATCCTTCGTGAAATACTGAATACCCTGCCGTAGCTGTAGCCGGATAGATTTGTCCTGCATACTTATTAAAGAATCTGAAGATATCCTGAACTTCAGGAGTCACCTCAGCATACTCACAAGCACTCTTGCTGATATTCCATGAAGATAACCCGGTGTTTAATCCACCTAAGGCACCCCAATAGAATCCAAGAATCGGGTTGATATTGTAGAGATGTTTCTGCCAGGTCTGATCCATTTCAGCGGCAGAAAAGAGTTTCATTCCTTTTGGATTAACCAGGAATGGCAACCATTTCTCTTTGAAGCTTTTCTCGCCGGTCAGGTGATGTCCGCGCATGTATGCACTCCCCTTAATACCGTATCCGATCTGCGGATCAATTTTATGATTTAACCACGCATACTCCGTTTTATTTTTCTCGGGATCAACGGCGTTAAATAGTAATGTAATCGGCTCTGTATTGTTTTTATCCGGATTATTAAATGCATCCTTATAAACTTCAAATGACTCGAGGCGGAATTTCAACCATTCGGACTTACTGATCTTCTGGTCATTACTTTTTGGTTCGCCTTTGTAAGCACACTCATCCCCTGTACATCCGGTTTTCACCTGCACAAAGCTGATCGCTTTGCGTTTTTGAGCGGGCTGATTTCTTAAAAATGCTGCAAACTCACGAATCAATTTGAAGTAATACTTCTTATGATCCTCATCGAGGTAATATGGGAAGTTCGGGAACTGCTCTTTTGGTGCAACATGGGGATGGCACAATACCATCGGTACCCCATGGTCATAGATCCACATCGGAGCATCAGGTCCGACATTGATGCTCAGCTTTAAAACTTTGCCATCTTTTGCTGCTTTATCTATAGCCTCCTGATATACCGAAAAATCGAATTTATCGGGACCTGCCGGCTGTATTTTTGACCACGATGTACTTGCCTCTGTTCCTAAGAAATAATCGGCATCCTGGTTGTATTTCGCTTTTTTTACTTCACCTCTGTTCCACACCCCATAACTTTCTAAAGGAATGGCTGTTCTCTGTGAGAATAGAGGAAGTGAGGATAACATCAATAAAAAGACAGATGATATTACTTTCATAATTGACTATTGTATTTTAATTACCTTTTTGAAACTCAAAAATTTTCACGGAGTGAGGTTCCATAGCCAGCGTAAGTTTGCCATTGCTAACTCGCTTAACATCCCCTGTCCACAACTCTTTCAAGTTGTATTTTTTACTATTCAGCTCAAAATCTTTCTTGAAATCAAAGCTTTTCTCGCTTGCATCATCCATCCAGTTGAAAACAGTAATGATCAAACGATCTTTGGTCTCGATTTTCCATACTCTCGGGATATCAACGCCTGAGAACAGATCAAGAGGAACAGCATATTCACCAATGTGATTCACTTCGATGATATCGCGATTCTTCAGTAGCGCAAGTCGCTCCTCGGGAAGTGATTCTACTCTGTCGCCAAAGAAGAACAGACCTCCCATGATCGCCTGAAGCGTCATGTGACACTTCGCTTCATTCAAGGTGTACGAAGGCGAAACAAAGAATGCATCGGGGTCACTGATTGCAATGTTCTTATGGATAAAGAAATTGCGGGCAGCCTGACGGGCGAAGCGGATCAATCCTTTCTGAACCTGATCATCATCGATCGTTCCCAATGTTTTTCCATAGGTCATATTTGCCCACGGTTCGGAAGCGGACTTCACTCCGGGATGATTAATATCATTCCCTACACGAATGGCATCGTAACACTCCAACGCTCCGAAAAGGTAACCCATACTGCGCGTAACGATAAGATCTTCCGGCAAAGCGCCTCTGATCTCACGTACAGCTTGATTATGTGCTTGTAGCGATGTCATGGACGGATCGTTGCGTTTGCCCTCTTCAAGGGCTCCGTAATGGTGGTCCCATTTCATGAATGTCGGACGGTATCCTTCGACCATTTGCTGGTAACGTCCTGCCAAAAACTGAGGAACACCCGGGCAACTTGCATCGACATATTCGGTTCCAAGAGTGGTTACCATCTCGTCGTCATTCTTATCAATCTTCTGCTCTTTGAATGGTTTTAGTGCCCACTCCGGATGATTTTTCAAAGCCGGATCCTTCATATTTATTCGCAATGGACTAATATGAAGACCAAAATCAAGCCCTTTATCTGTGACGTAATTAGAGATAGAACGGATTCCACTGCCAAAGTCGTCGTTTACTTTGTAAAGCCCCTGTTCGGTCCACCATCCACCATCAATCTGAATATTTGTCCAGCCATATTCGCTCAGGTTATCCTTAATAAAATCGGCTGCTGTCAATACTGATTTTTCAGTTACTGTTCTTTCGTAAGAGTGCCACGAGCTCCAACCTGCGGCAGGTTTTCTCATTGGCTTCCCTTTGCGCACATTCTCACCCATAACAACACCTGTTTCATACAGTGCTTGTGTTGGACGGATTTCATCGCGGAAACTCACCATAAAAGGATCTGAAACGATCGTCTTTCCGGGAGCTACGATAATTTGCTCGCGTTCGAAGATAGCACCACTGCGTGCAGTAAGCTTTAAGCTATTGTTATCTCCCTGAACAGGTAGTTCCCATCGGAAGTTGTTTGGCCAAAGTTCGGCAGCAATAGAGGCAAAAGAGAATGCATAGTTCTTAGACTCATTCACAAGCATGCTTAACCACACTCCGGTATGCGCTTTTGAAAACTTCCCTTCTTTTGCTTTCGGTGTATTCAACTGATAGGGATAGAGGATGGCTGGCGTGTGAGGTGCTGCTGCATTCTCATTGAAAATCATCCAGTCTTTACTATTGCCCGGGAGCTTTATATTTGCTTCGTTTGAGTTGAACACCCGTATCCCGCCTAAGGTAATTTCCTTAGATGGGGTTAGCGTTGAATTCATAACCAGATACGGACGATCTGCCATTAACTCGAAGGCTACCGTGAAGTTCTCGATACTCGGATGCCCGGTACAGGTCAGATAAAGCATCTCTACCGGACTGTCATAACGGTTCTTTTCACTCAGGCGCTCACTCGCTCGCTTTTCCCAACGGATTTCCTTGAAATCCGTTGCTTTAATCCATTTTCCATTGACTTTAATCTCAGGTACAAGATCAGTAATCTTTGCGACACTGTTTTTCCACTCAATGCTATACGTGGGACTTCCATTCTGGTACACTACCTTTGGTGCAACAGTGGCAAACGCACTCATGGATGTCACAAAGGAGGCTATTACAAGGATATGTTTCATATTAGTCTTTCTTCTCATAATTGAATTTGAAAATATTGTTCTCTTTATGAGAATCTTTCATAAACTTATCGATCTGTGCAACAATCTTTGGATTTGCTGAAGCTACATTGGTTGTTTCGGTTGGATCTACAGATAAATCGAACAACTTGATTTCAGCATTTGGATTCGATGACATTTTTTCTCTGATCGCTTTCCATTTGCCCATTCTTACAGCCTGAAGACCTCCTTTTGGTCTAAATTCCCAATAAAGAAATTTATGTTCTTTCTGTTTTTTCCCTTTTAATGTAGGTAAGAAAGAGATCCCATCACAATCTGACGCTGGTTTTGCGCCTACGATATCGGCCAATGTCGGCATCACATCCCAAAATGCAGAAATGTGGTCTGTGGTTGTATTCGGGTTGATCTGCCCTTTCCATTGCACAATCATCGGACATCTGATTCCACCTTCAAAAAGATCACCTTTGAAGCCCTTCAGACCTCCTGCGCTATTGAAATACTCCGGATTTGCGCCTCCCTGCTGGTGAGGTCCGTTGTCACTTGCAAACATGATGATTGTGTTATCCTCAAGACCTAACTCTTGTAGTTTTGACAGGATCTCACCAACGTGCTGATCCAGTCGGATAATCATGGATGCAAAAGTTGCATACGGATGAGGCTGCGAGCAATACTGCTTAATAACCAAATCCTTGCCATAGTCTGCACCTTTGTTGGTATTTACATAAGGAGTTTCCCCTGCAAATTTTTTCTTTTGTTCTTCCAGAATTTCATCCTCAGGAGCAATCAGCTCAGCGTGAGGTAGTGTCGTCGGATAGTACAAAAAGAATGGTTTCTCCTTATTACTTTCAATAAATTTCAGTGCTTCTTCGTGAATAACATCTGCCGAATAAGTAGTTGTTTTCGTCCAGTCATTGCCTTCGAGAGGAACTTTCTTATCGTTGTGCCATAGGTACGGAGGATAGTAACGATGGGCTACTGTCTGGCAGTTATACCCAAAGAATGTATCGAACCCTTTATTGGTTGGATCACCCTCTGAACCTACATAGCCTAATCCCCATTTACCAAAGGCTCCGGTGGAGTATCCTGCTGATTTAAGCATCTCTGCGATGGTCAGTGTTCCCTGAGGAATCGGATTCTGACCTTCGTCCTGTCCTTTAATTCGTTCATTGTCGCGAATCGGTGTATGTCCGGTATGTAAACCGGTCATCAGTGTCGAACGCGAAGGGGCACTCACGGCTGATCCGGAATAGTGCTGAGTAAATCTCATTCCTTGCTTGGCAAGGCGGTCTATATTAGGAGTATTAATCTTTAGCTGTCCATAACATGAAGGATCACCATATCCCAAATCATCCGCCAATATATAGACAATATTGGGACGCTTCTCAACTTTGGCCAACCCACTTGTTGCTGTTAATGCAAAAGCCGGTAGAATGGCCATCTTACTCATCGATAAAAGAGACTTTAATTTCATGATAATCATTAATTGTTTATTTGAAACATATATTTTAATAAGATACCGTTAATAACCATAATTCTGGTCGGCATCTGTCAGGTTTATATTGTCTACCAGTTCGTCCTGCGGCACAGGAAGAAAAAGATTTCTGCGAGCCATGTCGATACCGTTCACCAGATCATTAGGAACTTTCACCAAACGATCCTGTCCGGCTAAGTTGGTATCTACGGGTTTTCGGTATTTCTCCAGAGAGGTGTTATACAGAGTTGTCATTGATCTGAACCACTCTACTCCCCGACGACGTACATCGAACCACTCATGCCCTTCGACAGATAGCTCATAAAGACGCTCCTTCATGATCGCCAGGCGAAGATCTTCCTCAGAAACATAGTCTCCGGCTACCCAATTTTTAGGTTCTTCACTTGCTCCCCCATAGGAGTTTCGTGCGCGTTCCAGAACCTGATTTACATAATCGAACACCTCTGATTTACGACCTGTTTCCAACGCTGCCTCTGCGAGTACCAACAGTAGGTCAGAGTAGCGATAGAGAATCAAGTTTGAGTTTACGGAGTTCCCTGAAATAAAATTAGGATCTACATATTTCAGTGTAATCGGGAAACGCTCATAGTAGGGATTGCTACTCTCGCGTTTTGCCAGAACTTCGTCCGGGTAAACTAACTTAGACCCGCCTCCTGATAGCTCATTGTAGTCATATGATCCTGTTACATATTCTTGTAAACGAGGGTCACCATCATTGTAGGCTTCTCTGTGCCATTCATACATAACCACTGAAGGGCGGGTACGATTGTTCTTTCCTTTTGGATTGTAAAGAGGAGTAAATACTCCTGCAATCGGCACTACACCCTGAACCCAGGCATTTGAACTACCCGGTATGTTATAGCTTAGCTCAAAAATAGACTCCTTTGTATGTTGTTGATGACATCTCCAGAGATCAGCATAATCGGGCATCAAGTCGTAACGGTTGTTTTGCGGAGCATTGTACACTGTAAGTGCAGCCTGATATGACTTCTCCCAAAATTCAGCCCGATCCTCCGCCGTGTAAGGATCTGTTTGCCCGATAAAGAACTGTTCGCTCGTAGCCATCTGAGCATATACTTTAGCTAAGTAGGCTTTGGCTGCCAGATTAAAAGGAAAACCTCTTTTTTGTTCTTCTTTCTTCGGCATATGTTCGTAGGCATATTCCAGATCACTTTCTATCGCAGCGAATACGGCATCAGCTCCTGACATCGGTTTGTGATCGTCCTCGAAGGATTCTGGCACCGATAGCGAAAGTGGACACTTGCCCCAAATCCGGATTATATCGAAATAGACTTTCGCTCTCAGAAAGCGGGCTTCACCAATATAGCGCGCCTTTACTTCCTCGGAAAATGACGTTAGCTCTATATTATGGATGAAGTGGTTGATATTTGATACCGCTTTGTACATCCCCTGAAATAATTCATAGACAGCAATGGTTCGGGGTACAGGACGGAAATTGAACAACTCAATAATATCCTGATTTGATGCGCCCAAACCAGACGCTAACGGGTCGATCCCGGTTACACAGAATACACTATTTGGAAATAGTGTTTCCTGAAAATTGCGATTATGATAATTTCCTTGAATAATTGCGGAGTAACAACCAATTAGACCCACATAAGCCGATGTCTCATTGTCGAAAATTTGCTCTACATACAAATTATCCTTTGGATTTTCTGACAAGAAATCACTGCATCCACAAAGTGAAAGAGCAAGTGAAATTGCCAATATCTTAAATGTATCTCTTTTTTTCATGATTCTAAAAAGTTAAGTTAACACCAAATGTGAAAGATCGTGAGTTGGGAAACGAGCCCCAATCAATGCTCATACGCATCGGGTCATTGGTAAAACTATCAACTTCGGGATCCCAGCCTGAATAATTTGTAAGACAGAATAAGTTACGCGCTGATGCCGAAACAGATGCTCCTCCTAACCAGGAAATTTTACTCGTGTTAAATTTGTAACTTAACGATACATTTGACAATCGAAGGAAACTACCATCCTCTATCAATCGATCCGTAGGATAGGTAGAGTTCTGGTTCCCTCTGTTTAATCCGGGATAAGTGGCGTCTGTCATTCCCTCACGCCATGCTTTGAAGTAAGCATCGGAGCGAATATTATTGGAGTTTCCATTCATAGCTTCGTTCTCCGGCAAGAGGTTTGCATTCAGAATCTCATTTCCGTATACACCTGTAAAATTGACTGACAGAGAAAGACTCTTGTAGTTAGACGTGATGTAGAAACCTCCCGTAAACTTCGGATTCGGATTACCGATCACAACACGGTCAGCCTCAGTCATCGTTCCATCCCCATTCTGGTCTACGTAAAAAATATCTCCATAACTATTTGTCCCTGGTATATTGTTATACGTCGGTGGGTTGTCATTGTTCCCCTCCTGAATGATTCCATTGGTCTTAAATCCATAGAATAAACCCATCGGTTTACCTTGAATAAAGATATTGGCATATGTTTGCAGGTATCCGGAGTTAATCACCTTACTACCTGGAAATGCTTCGATATATTCACTACCCCAGGTATCTTTCTGTACACCGGCATCTAAAATGACATTTCTGTTAAAAGAGATGTTACCTCCGATGTTCAGATTGAAGTTCTTCTGGCTAACGACACCAAAATCAAGACTGATCTCAAGTCCTTTATTTTCAATCTCTCCTTTATTTGCCCACATTGAGGTAAA
>JBOFXU010000204.1:0-3589 GCA_051654305.1 Bacteroidales bacterium
TAAGTGAATAATCACAGGACCCCCTGCACGACAATAAGAACAGCCCCCACCGGAAAATGTTCAGCCAAAGCCCCGCGGGAAAGCCCTCCTCCTCCCCTGTGTGCATAAAAAAAGCGAGCATTCCCGTGGGAACACCCGCTTCACTATCGCTTACGCAGATTCACTCTTCTTTTTCTTCTTTTTTTCGTCCGAACCATGGTATCCATAGGTGTATTTCCCATAGCCATAGCCTTTCGATCTCATATCCACGTCATTCACCAGAAAATAAGCATTTTTGATCTTCGATTCAGCCACCATGACATCCACTTCGCCGATCAACTTTCTGTTCGTGTAGTTCGCACGACACACAAAGACAAACAGATCACTCAATTCGTTCAGCAGGTACGTGTCCGACACCACCCCCACGGGAGCCGAGTCGACAATCACATAATCGTACGCATTTCTCAAATCCGCCATCAGCTGCTTCAATTTCTTCGACATCAGCATCTCATTCGGATTCAGGGAGACCGGACCAGCCGGTAGGATATCCAGATTCGGATACTCGGGCACTTGCTGAATCAACGTCTTCCAGTCGTTCTCCTGTCCGGATAAATAATTAGTGATCCCCTTGTTCTCCAGACCGAATACATTTGCTAACTGGGGATTTCGCAGATCGAGACCGACCAATGCCACTCTTTTTCCCGTGATCGAGAAGACCGCCGCCACATTGGACGACACAAACGTCTTTCCTTCCCCCGGAATATTCGACGTAACCGTGATAATCTTCTTATGATCCATGCCCGAAATAAACAGCAGATTATTTCGCACATTGCGGAACAACTCATTCGAAAGCGACGTATTATTCTCGTGGATCGTACACACGGATCTCTTGATCTCTTCGTGATTGATCTCCCCCAATACAGGCAGTTTCGTCAGCTTCGCCAGCTCATGACGGTTCTCTATCGTTACGTTTAACAGCTCTTTCACAAAGATCGCAACCACCGGTACAATCACCCCCAACAGCAAAGACGCCATCAGAATCACCAGCGATCTTGGTGCTACGGGTTGCTTCCCCGTATACGGTTTTTCGATCAGGCGGGCCATCGGCACAGTCATCGTCATACTCAGCAAATTCTCCTCTTTCTTCTCGAGCAGAAACATATACAAGGCATCCTTGATTTTCTGCTGACGCATAATTTCGAGCAACTCACGCTCCTGACGCGGCACCTCCTTGATCCGCTGAGAGATATTATTTCCCTTCTTCGCGATATCCTTCTGTGCAATCGACAGCGAACGATTCACCACTTCGATTCCCCCGAGGATACTCGCACGCATCGAACTGATATCCCCGTTGATCGACCGGATAGTCGGGTTATCCTCCGAAGTCGTACGCAAAGTCCGTTCGCGGGTCAGCAACAGCTTGTTGTATTCGTCGATCACCTTTAGCAATCCGGCATCCGTAATCCCGATATTCGGCACAATACGGAAGAGATTCTCCGGTTTCTTCACAAACTCATCAATGTACGAGAGAATATTCAGCTGCGTCTCAATGTCCGCACGTTGCTTGTCCACTTCGCCCGTTTGTTCAATAAACAGTCCCGATTCGGCTTCAATGTTTGTCAGCTTGTTACTCTTCTTGTAGCCCTCCACGTTCTTTTCCACACTGGCCAGCTCCTTTTGCAACAACACCAGACGGTCATTGATAAAACGCTCCGTGCTCATTGCCGTCTCGTTGCGCGACGTGATCGTCTCCTCGTTGTAGTTTTCGATCACCTTGGCCAGGATATCTTTCCCTTCAGCCGTATTATCCGTACGCATTGACAAACGCACTATAGAACCGTTTTTCTTGACCATCGCAAAATCCACAGATTCCGACAACGTCGTAGCGACATCTGCCGGGTCTACGACCGCAATCTCCAGCGAAGTCCACGCTTTCTCCTGATGAAAAGGAGTCGTACGTAACATCACCCTTCCCTGTGGCAGCGACAAGTCATACGGAAAAGAATCGAAGGTACGCGCAAACGCAACCTCTCCGATACGTCCTTTCACTGAATACTGATTTTCTCCCGTCTTTTTCAGTACGAAGGTCAGCGCTCCGGGCAGATGCTCCACCACCTCGGGAGCCACCTCCACCGCTATCGGTGATTGCTTATACAGATTCACGCGGCGCAAGCCCCGTTTTTCGTGGATTTTCGTGTACAATTGGAGTTCGCGCACGACCCCAGACATCAGATCCTTCGAGCGCATCACCTCCATCTCATTCTCCACATTCGCTCCTGCTCCCGACAGGATTCCCATCTCCTGAAAAACGCCCAGATCACTTCGCGCATTCCCCTTTTCGTCATTCAGCAACACGGTCGTGCTTACCTGATAGATTTTATTCTTTGTTTGCAGGTAAAAGAAGCCGAGCCCCACGAAAAGCAGGACAGAGGCAAGAATCCACTTCCAGTAGCAGACATATTTCATTACGACCTCCACAAGGTTGATCTCCTCTTCGGCAACGCTTGGAGTCTCGTTAATTCCTCCTTGATTTCTCTCTAACATTATGATTCATGTTTTTAGTGTAAAAATTTAGAGTTACTTCAGCACAGTAATCAACAGGGTAGCCACACTCATTAAGGTTCCTAATACCGAGAACCAGATGGTCTCATTTTGTGTAATTCGGCTGGTATTTCCTTTCGATTTATTCGGTTCCACATAGATCACATCGTTTTGTTGAAGCTGGTAGACATCCGAGAGCAACAGATGCCTGTCCTGCAGGTTAATCCGTACCGTTCTTTTCTTTCCGTCGGCATCCTGGCGAAGGAGGAGCACATTTTCACGCTTTCCGTAGATCGTCAAATCGCCCGCCATCGTAATCGCCTCCAAAATCGTGGCACGTTCATTCTCCATCGTATAGACATTCGGCCGGGCCACTTCCCCCATCACCGAGACTTTAAAATTCGTCAGACGAATTGTGATAATCGGAGCTTCCGTGATGTATTTCGGATAAATCCGCGTACGGATCATCTCCTCCACCTCCGTTTTCGTTTTCCCGCCCACCGCCAAGTGTCCAAGCACCGGAAAGTCTATGTTTCCGTCCTTGTCCACCAGATAGGTCTGCAGGGCTTCCTGTCCGGTAATAATTGTCTCATCCTGTCCCTTCGATCGTCGGGGCAAAACGATATTAAATACTTTCGACGCATTCGGGTCCGTCGTCGTCACAACGATCGTCAGCAGATCCCCCGGCATAAACCGGAGATCCTTCACACCGGCATTTGCCGCAAGTTCCTGCGCCGTCAACGTCTCCACCTCCTGCATATAGCCGATCCTCTTGTGTGCACTACACGAAGAGAGGAACACCAGTATCAGAACGGCACTCATCACATAGGTACTAAATTTCATCTTTATTGTCATTTTTATTGTATTTTTTATTTAACACACAGCCTAAACGTCAGTGAC
Source organism: Bacteroidales bacterium (assembly GCA_051654305.1). Classification (GTDB taxonomy): domain Bacteria; phylum Bacteroidota; class Bacteroidia; order Bacteroidales; family UBA7332; genus UBA7332. The sequence goes on from JBOFXU010000204.1 coordinate 3,421, forward strand.
TACTTTTTTTTTTGGCCCCTCCAACTCCTGATCGAGGGCTTCATACACCGAGTTGCGGCTCTTAAACTCCGGCACCAGCAGTTTCATGCAACGCACCGTCTCCCGCTGATCGCAATCCAGCGCCACACTCACCATCTCCTCCAGCGTATGCTCCACACAGTAATAGTCA
>JBOFXU010000205.1:0-1954 GCA_051654305.1 Bacteroidales bacterium
AAAGCTGTAAATCAGTGCGATCCCCTAAGACTACGTATTGTTGATGGAGAGGTATATCGTTTTCACAAGATCAATGTATCCCCTTCAATCGGTAAACAAGACGGAACATTTGCTTTCGGGTTTATGAACTACAATGACGACTTCAACCTGTTTAGCGCACATATGAAAGAAGAAATCAGCCGCATCAGACAAGTTGAAGGAATGAACCTCACTGAGGATGCTCAAAGAGAAGATACAATTCATTTCTCGGCACTCCCGTGGGTGAAATTTACCTCGCTTTCACATGCCAGATTTCTAAAAGGTGAGGAGTCTGTTCCCAAAATATCTACCGGAAAGATTCACGAAAAGGAAGGGCGCTTATGGATGCCGCTTTCGATTCATGTACATCACAGCCTTGTAGATGGAAAGGATGTTGCAGAGTTTACGGAAACTTTGCAAACTATATTAAATCAATAAGAAGAAACAATTCAATTGTATCAATAATGAGACTAAGTAATGAATGGTTCAGCGCCCTATCGACAGCTGAAAACGGGAATATCATCTTTGTAAGTGGACGCGAAGAACTGGAAGAGTTCAAAAATTGCCGTAAACTCAAAGAACGCATTGAGATCTACTGGAAGTACGAAGGTGATAGCAAAGGTATGCCGACTGATGCCGAAGCCGAGTTAATGGAAGAGGTACAGGAAGTTCTTCAGAAAAAGATGGAGAAGGACAAACTGGCTATTCTTACTGGAATTTACACGGGCGACAAAGAGCGCACCCTGGTGTTTTATACCAGAACCTCTCGTGTTTTTGGAGAACGTTTAAACGAAGCTCTTTCTTCATTTGATGTACTACCGATCTCGCTTTATGTTGAACTTGACGAAGAGTGGGACGAGTACACTGATATGTATGAAATGAAAGAGTGGGAAATCGAATAATTTAATAACCCCATTTACTGACATGGAAAATCAAAACAACAAACAAATCGAAATCGAACTAAAAGAAAATATTGCTCAGGGCATTTACTCAAATCTGGCGATTATTACGCACTCAAGCTCTGAGTTCGTAACGGACTTCATTCAGATTATGCCGGGTATGCCTAAAGCGCAGGTTCAGTCACGTATCATCATGACCCCGGAAAATGCCAAACGTCTGATGCTGGCTTTACAGGAGAACATTAATCAGTTCGAGAACCAGTTTGGTCGTATTCGTATGGAAGAGAACACACCTCCCGTGCCTCCGTTAATTGGCAAAAGCGGAATGGCTTAAACGATATTTATTGGAAACTCCTAAACTTTGAACACATGAAACACTTCACGAATGTGAAAGATATTGGCAATCTGAAACAGGCACTTGCCGAGGCTTTTGAAATTAAGAAAGACCGGTTTCAGCATTGTGAATTAGGTAAAAACAAAACTCTGTTGATGATTTTCTTCAACTCCAGCCTACGCACCCGCCTGAGTACACAGAAGGCGGCAATGAATCTCGGCATGAACACCATGGTACTGGATATCAACCAGGGGGCATGGAAACTTGAAACCGAAAGAGGCGTTGTTATGGACGGCGACAGACCTGAACACATTCTCGAAGCAATCCCGGTCATGGGTAGCTATTGCGATCTGATTGGGGTAAGGGCTTTTGCGACGTTTGAAAACAAGGAGGCTGACTATCAGGAAACCATCATCTCTCAGTTTATAAAATATTCGGGCCGTCCGGTATTCAGTATGGAGGGTGCAACCAGACATCCCCTTCAAAGTTTTGCTGATTTAATTACGATTGAGGAGTTCAAACGAAACGAACGTCCGAAAGTTGTACTAACCTGGGCTCCCCATCCAAAGGCTCTGCCTCAGGCGGTTGCCAATTCATTTGCCGAATGGATGAACGAAGCCGATTATGATTTCGTGATCACACATCCGAAAGGATATGAACTCGACCCACAGTTTGTCGGAAAAGCAAAAGTGGAGTACGATCA
>JBOFXU010000206.1:0-2391 GCA_051654305.1 Bacteroidales bacterium
CAATTTTATGCAATAAATGTGAGGAGAATTGCATTTAGATAGAGAATTAACGTTAATTTTTCTTGGAACTTTTTTATTGATGTTGTAAATTTGTGAATAAGATTAAAGTTACTATAAACGGAACACATTATGATAAATTTTTCTCGAAAAAACACTCTGGCTTTTTGTATGATCTGTGGTGTGTTGGTGTTGAATTCGTGTAAGTCGGTCAAAGATGTTGGCTATTTTCAGGATATTGATAAAGTGGAGATAATACAGAGTATACAGAACAGTACAGGATATTCGACGATTGTTCAGACTGATGATTTGCTAACGATCACTGTTTCGGGGATTGATCCATTATCAGTGGCTCCTTTTAACCTGCCGGCCCTGAGCTATCTAAAACCAGGTGAAAAAGAGATGTCAAACTCTGTGGCGATTCAGTCTTATCTGGTTTCTGCTGAAGGAACGATTGATTTTCCGGTGATCGGGACGCTCAAAGTGGCGGGCTTATCGAAAAAGGAGTGTGTGGAGTTAGTAAAAGAAAAGGTGTCGCAGTATGTTAAGAATCCTATAATTAACATACAGTTTGTTAATTATAAGGTGTCTGTACTGGGAGAGGTAAATCGTCCGGGAGCAATTGTTGTTCCAAATGAGCGGGTCACAATTCTCGATGCAGTCGGTCTGGCAGGAGATCTCACAATCTACGGAGAAAGAAAGAATGTATTGCTGATCAGAGAGAATAATGGACAGAAAGAGTTTCATCGTTTTGATCTGACGTCCTCAGAGTTATTCTCATCACCGTATTATTATCTGCAACAGAACGATGTGGTTTACGTTGAGCCGAATGCACCGCGAAAGAAAAATGCAAGATTTAGCCAGACAGATCAGTATAATCTATCTGTGGTTTCGACCATCGTGAGTGTAGTGTCAGTAGTAGCATCGCTGGTTATTGCATTATTAGTTAAATAGAATATCTGAAAAAAATATATAAGGGATGAAAAAAACAGAGAATAAAGATTTAGTGGATCTGCGTCAGAGCATCTTAATATACCTGCAACACTGGAGGTGGATTGCTATGTCACTCTTCTTGTGTTTGTGTATAGGGGTAGCTTATTTCAAACTAAAGGATCCAGTCTATTCTGTATCAGCCAATGTGGTGATTAAGGAGGATGACTCAAAGAGTGCGATGGGGGCTTCAGCGCTCAAAAATTTCGCTTTCGGAATGGGTGGTGGTGCTGATGTAAACGATGAAATATTTGTTATATCTTCCCATACTACAGCGGCTCGTGCAGTTAAAAAATTAGGGCTTGATATTTCGTATAAAGAGAAATATCTGTTCTTTTTGAAGAAAGATAAGTACAAGAATGCAGCTTTGGTTTTGAAGCCGATGGTTCCAAATATGGTAGATACCTTAACGGTAGGCTTTAGTTTTCAAATTAGTGTTTCAAAAGAAGGGAATGCAAGAGTAGTAGGTAAATGCAATAAACAGAAGATTATTGATGCAAAATTTACTTCGTTGCCTTGCCGGATCGAAACGGCATGGGGGGCTTTTATGCTTGAGCCAACTACATTTTATAAAGCAGGAGAGTCATATGATTATCTGATTTCTATTTCGGGTTACGACCCAGTTGCTGAGGGTGTATCGAAGAATGTGCAGATCAATATGGTGAGTAAAAAAGCCAATGTGATCCATCTGTCGATGAATACTTCTGATGTGCAAAAAGGAAAGGATATCCTGAATACGATCATCGAGATCTATAACAAAGAGGCGATTGAGGATAAAAATATTGTGGCTAATCACACTGCTACTTTTCTTCAAGATCGTCTGTCTATCATCACGAATGAGTTGGACAGCATTGAGCAGAAAGTAGAATCATACAAGAATCTGAATCAATTTTTTGATGTCGAGGCCGAGTCTAAAATTATGCTTGAGCAGAATGCCGATTTTACATCGAAGCTGATAGAAGTAGAGACGCAAATAAATGTCGTAGATATGCTTCTGGGGTATCTTAAGTCGGATGGTGGAGAATATCTGTTGGTTCCTACAACGTTGGGTGTGACGGACAAAGCTGTGGTTGAGTCGATTCAGCAATACAATCAGTTATTGCTTGAGCGTTTGAAACTGTTGCAGAATACCCATATTCAGAATCCGGTGGTGATTGCTTTGGAGGAACAGATCAGTGTTAGCCGAACAAATGTATTGAAAAGTATTCATAACCTGAAGGACGGTTTGAAGTTGTCGAGCCGTCAGATCAAAGCGCAGGAAACAAAAATTACGTCAAAATACAAGCAGGCTCCCCGAATTGAGCGGGAGTTCTTGGATATTAAACGTCGTCAGTTGCTAAAAGAACAGCTTTACCTGTTCCTGATGCAGAAAAATGAGGAGAATGGATTGACCCTGGCGATTAC
>JBOFXU010000207.1:0-3145 GCA_051654305.1 Bacteroidales bacterium
CTAAGGATGCCTTGGATTATACTGTACTTCCTTCATACTTGTCTGAGTACGAGAAGCACGATGATACAGTAAATGCTATTGTTGAATCACCATACTTTGTGACAAACTACCTGCCTATTCAATCAGAAATTCAGCGCAACCATCTTGAAACAGATAGTTTCGTGATATATATCTGTATGAAAGGTAAAGCGGAACTTACAGATCGTAACGGATTTACAGTGACTATTCAAAGAGGAGAGTCTGTGCTTATACCAGCTGCTGTGGCTGATGTAACGATCAAACCTTCTGAAGCGACTGAGTTACTTGAGACGTACATTGGGTAAATTCCAGATATGAAAAAAAGAGAGAGGACATCTATATGTTCTCTCTCTTTTTTTATATGCTATATGATTATTGCTCATCCAGATAGATTGACTCAGGATATTCCACATCAACCAGGAAAAGTGCTTTGCCCGGGACAGAAGTTCCGGCTTTTCCGCGATCCTTCATCTCTATAATACGGCAGAAATCGTCCACAGACAGCTTTCCCTTTCCTACTTCGAGGAGTGTACCTACAATGGCACGCACCATGTTGCGTAGAAAACGGTTTGCTTTTATAGTAAATACATATACGTCTCCCTCCAATTCCCAGCGCGCATACATGATAGTACAATTATTGGTCTTGACATCTGTATGCAGTTTTGAGAAGCTCGTGAAGTCAATATATGAAAATAGCTTTTCTGCTGCCTGGTTCATTCTCTCCATATCCAACTCACCGTTGATTCGGCATGTGAGGTTGTTGCGAAAAGGATCCTTACGCAGTGTTACGTAATATTTGTATTCTCGGGCTGTTGCATCAAAACGAGCATGAGCTTCAGGCTGAACAGCCTGCACAGAATAGATTACAATATCCTGAGGGAGCATTCTGTTCAGTCGTTCGCTGAGTGCGGCAGGGTCGGGTAGAGGTTCCTCCATATCGAAATGCGCAAACATTTTCGAAGCATGAACCCCGGCATCCGTACGTCCGGCACCTACGATCTCTATATTTCTGCGATACAGGGTCGATAAAGCCTTTTCTATCTCAGCTTGCACAGTGTTTCCGTTTGGTTGTACCTGCCAGCCGCAATAGTTTGTGCCATTGTAACCCAAAGCGATAAAATATCTGTACATTAAATTCTTAGTTGCGGTTAAAGAATTCAGTGACGATGTCGTAGGTCTCTTTCTGAGCTTTTTCAAGATCATCATTCACGACCACAACATCAAATTTCGACGCAAATTCAAGTTCGAATTCAGCTTTTGCAATCCTTTTTTCGATAACCTCAGCTGAATCTGTTCCGCGGCCAATTAGTCGTCCGCGAAGCTCCTCGATTCCCGGAGGTTGAATAAAGATAGAAAGTGCCTGCTCTTTATACGTGTTCTTTATATTAACACCGCCTACAACATCCACATCAAAGATCACGTTAAGCCCCATTTTATGGATACGCTCCACTTCACTTTTAAGGGTGCCGTAAAAACAGTCAGTGTACACTTCTTCATATTCCAGAAACTCGTTGTTGGCAATCTTAGCTCTGAATTCCTCAGCAGAGAGGAAGTAGTACTCCTTGCCGTGTTGCTCTTCCCCGCGCGGACTGCGACTGGTTGCAGAGATTGAAAAAGCCACAGGGATTCCCTGCTTCAATAAATAGTTGATAATAGTTGATTTACCTGATCCCGAAGGAGCAGAAAAGATAACTAACTTATTACTCATAAATATAAATTACATAGCGTTTAATACTTGTTCCTTGATCTGTTCCAGCTCATCTTTCATGCGAACCACAATCTTCTGCATTTCTACATGGTTCGATTTTGAGCCCAGTGTGTTGATTTCTCTACCAATTTCCTGAGAGATAAAGCCCAGTTTTTTACCCTGACCTGTACCTTCACTCATAGTTTCAAGGAAGTAGTTCAGGTGGTTTCTCAAACGATGTTTCTCCTCGTTGATATCAAGTTTCTCGATATAGAAAATCATCTCCTGCTCAAAGCGATTCGAATCATAATCTACCACAATCTTATTCAGACTGTCTGTGATTCTTGCTTTTAAGCGCTCGATACGCTCCGCTTCGTAGGGTTCAACCTCAGTTAGCAGGGTGCCGATATTATTAATTTTATCCGTGAAAAGAGCACGAAGCTTTTCACCCTCTTGTTTTCGGAATTCCATCAGGTTCTCCACGGCTACTTTAAATGTAGCATAAATGGTTTCCCATTCTGTTTCGTCCAGCTCCTGTACCTCTGTTTTCAATGTGTCAGGCAGACGCATGCAAATTTCGAACCAGTTCTCGGGTTCCGGTACTCCGGTACTTTTGCTAATCTCCTTGATCTGATTGAAGTAAGATTGCAATACATTTCCATTGATTACCGCACTACTTTCTTTAGCGATTTGTTCGATATAAACAGAAAAATCCACTTTACCCCGTTCAACAAGACGCAACAACTCGTTGCGCAAAAAGATCTCTTTTTCGCGGTAAAGCTGAGGAATTCTCATGCTTAGATCGAGTTGTTTGCTGTTTAGCGACTTGATCTCTATCGTGATTTTTTTGTTTGGAAGCTCTGCAACAGCTCTCCCAAAACCTGTCATAGATTGTATCATTCTGTTTGTTTTTGAAGTATTGGTGCAAAAATATAGTTTTTAGCTAAACCATTCTGCAAAGATGAGAGATTATTCTTTATATTTGCGAATTAAAGAAATAAAATTTGAATTTTATGCCCACTATAATACATATCGAGACATCTACCGAAATTTGTTCGGTTGCACTTTCTCACCATGGAGAGGTGTTATTCAATAAAGAGAATCACGATGGATTTTCTCATGCTACTCACTTGGGATTATTCCTCGAAGCAGCTGTGAAGCATGCCGAAAAACTTGGTCATACGATTGATGCTGTAGCAGTAAGTTGTGGTCCGGGTTCATATACAGGCTTGCGTATAGGGGTATCTACAGCTAAAGGTTTCTGTCATGGACGCAATCTCCCTCTGATTAGTTTACCTACACCTGTCGTGCTGAGCCAGGCAATCCTGCAAAAAGAGATGTGTGGAAAAGCAAGTTTGCTTTGTCCGATGCTTGATGCTCGCCGTATGGAAGTCTATGCAGCAATGTATGACTTGAATCTCAATCCGGTTCGTCCGATTA
>JBOFXU010000208.1:0-1809 GCA_051654305.1 Bacteroidales bacterium
CCATCGATGGAACACGGAGATATTCTAACAACTTCGGGAGACCGATATACTGTATATTCTTTGTGGGATACTTACCGTAATGTACATCAGTTGCTTACACTGGTATATCCGGAGAAGCAGGAAATGATGCTACGTACCATGGTGGATATGTACAAAGAGCATGGTTGGTTGCCGAAATGGGAGCTTTTTGGAAGAGAGACGCTAACGATGGAAGGGGATCCGAGTATTCCTGTAATTGTGGACTCCTGGATGAAAGGGTTGCGCAATTTTGATGTAGATGCAGCTTACGAAGCGATGTACAAGTCTGCAACGTCACCAGGAGCAAAGAATCTTATGCGTCCGGATAATGATGATTATACTAATCTGGGATACGTTGCTTATCGCGAAAAGTATGACAACTCAGTATCTCATGCCCTTGAGTATTACATTGCAGACCATTCTTTGGCTGAATTTGCAGAGGCTTTGGGTAAAAAAGAGGATGCTAAACTGTTTCACAAACGATCTCTCAACTATAAAAACTACTATTGTAAAGAGTTTGGAACATTGCGTCCGAAGTTACCGGATGGTACTTTCTATGAGCCTTTTAATCCGAAACAAGGCGAGAACTTTGAGCCAAGTCCAGGTTTTCATGAGGGGAATGCATGGAATTATACATTTTACGTACCTCACGATGTAGATGGTTTAGCAAAACTCATGGGAGGAAAGAAGAACTTCGTTTCTAAACTTGAGGGTGTGTTTGAACAGAAAAATTATGATCCAGCCAACGAGCCTGATATCGCGTATCCGTACCTGTTCAGTTACTTTCCGGGAGAAGAGTGGCGTACACAGGATCATGTAACTCGTTTGTTGAAGGAGCACTTCAAGAATACACCAGAAGGTATTCCAGGAAATGACGATACGGGAACGATGTCGGCGTGGGCTCTTTTTAGTATGATGGGATTCTATCCGGACTGTCCGGGATCACCGTACTACACGTTGACTACCCCTGTGTTTGATGAGGTGAAGATTAAGTTAGATCCGAAGTTCTATAAAAAGAATGAGTTGCTTATTCAAACGAAGCGTGAAACACCGGAATCGAATCGAATCAACAGAATTGAGCTGGGTGGTAAGAAGTATGGAAAATATCGTATTTCACACGAAGAGTTAGTAAATAATCCATTGATGATTCATGTAGCAAAGTAAAAAAGGCGTAAGCCATAGCTGATTGAGTAATTCGCTTATTTGGCTTGAATTTATGATAACTGAGAAAAGTGTTATTCCTTTCGGGGAATAACACTTTTTTTTGTGCTTCATCTCCTGTGTTTTTTAGTAGATCTCTCTTTTACAGAATTGTAGTAGCGAATTTGTCTGATTAAAGTCAACCAAAATCCGATTATCTTGTTTATCTGACATACATTACTCTTATGTTTAGTGAGTACATGGATTTTACTTACATTCAAATAGACAGCCAACCCATAGTTGATGATTAAAGCATAGTTTTTATTGGTCATTTTCAGGGAGACTCTGGCTACTCTTTGTACTGTAGTTGAGTATAGATGCACAGTAAGAAACTTGAGTCATTTTTGTTCGAGGGTAGAATATAGTGGTTGTTAAATGTGTTAAATTAAGTTTTTAAAATAATGCATTACTGTAGTCTCTCATTTTAATAGCTATAAAATGATTTCAGCGGTCCAACCGGAGAGTTATGGAATGTGTTTCAGATTCAATTTTACGTTTCTGAATATTTAGAGTTAATGTAGGTTAATAGAGTGTGCATATTTCTTTTTCTGTTTTTAATATCGTTAAAATCAGGAATGCGTGTTTTTTTGT